>DATADT010000455.1:0-4565 GCA_036258355.1 Burkholderiales bacterium | reverse complement strand
CAAGCCCTCGCACAGCCCTATCCATCGAAGCCGATCCGCCTTGTCGTCGGCTTCCCGCCCGGAGGCGCGGCCGATTTCGTATCGCGCGCGTTCCAGGAGCCGCTCAGCAGGGCGCTCGGCCAGCCGATCGTGGTCGAGAACCGCCCGGGCGCCGGCTCGAGCATCGCCGCCGAGCACGTGGCGAAGAGTGCGCCCGACGGCTACACCGTGCTGATCGCGAGCCCGTCCAGCATTCTGGTGAACCCGATCATCACGCCGAAGGCGGGCTTTCAGCCGCTGAAGGACCTGGTGCCGGTGAGCAAGGTGAGCTCCTCGCCGCTCATCCTCGCCGTCAACCCTGCAGTGCCGGCAACATCGGTGCGGGAGCTCATCGCGCATGCGAAGCAGAACCCGGGCAAGCTCAATTTCGCGACCTCGGGCAACGGCTCGGCGCCGCACCTCGCCGCCGTGCTCTTCGTGCGGCTCGCCGGCGTCGACATGGTGCATGTCCCTTATAAGGGCGGAGCGCCCGCCGTGCAGTCGGTGCTCGCAGGCGATACGCAGCTGTCCTTCGCCACGCCGCCTTCGGTGCTGCCGCTCGTGCAGGCGGGCCGCCTGCGCGCGCTCGCGACGACGAGCCGCGCGGCGACGCCCCTCATCCCCGGCGTTCCGGGCATGGACGAGGCCGGGCTTCCCGACTACGAGATCGGGTTCTGGTACGGATTCTTCGTGCCGGCGGGTACCCCGGCCGACATCGTACGGCGCCTCTTCGAGGCGACGAGCCAGGTGCTCAAGGCCCCGGAGACGGGCAGGGTGCTCGCCCGCGAGGGTACCGAGACCGCAGGCTCCGTCTCGCCGGAGGACTTCGCCAGCTTTCTCGCCGAGGATGCGAAGCTGTGGGCGCGCCTCGTGAAGGAGTCTGGCGCCAAAGCGGACTGAGTAATTCTTACAGCCGCTTGCCGAGGACGGTGTCCATATTGCCGCCGTCCTTCATGCAGACGGCGAAAAGCTCCTCGGCGAATTTCTGGCTCGAAGCGCCGTTGCTGCGGTACGCGGCGTGGATGATGTCCTTCATCAGCTCCTTGCCGCGCACCGACTCAGAGACGTCGTAGATCCGTGCCATGATGGCTCCCGCCTGGGGTTGCTTCACTTCCTCCTGGGCGAGCGAGCGCGCCACCACCGCCATGTCGGCCGCGATGCCGCATTCCATCGCGCTCTCGGCCCTGGGCGCAGCAAGCGCCGCGCCGGCAAGGCTTGCCACGAGTACGAGTACTGCCAACGCCGTCTTCATGACTGCTCCTTGAAATAACGACATATTGACTCCGCAATTCGCGTGCCGTAGTCCGGTAGGATGGCCCCTTCCGTGGAACTCGGCATTCAGGGACGGACCGCGCTCGTCACCGGCGCAAGCATGGGAATCGGTCGCGGAATCGCGACCGCCCTCGCGCGCGAAGGCGTTCGCCTGGCTGTCGTCGCGCGCCGCCGGGAGCTGCTGGGAGACCTCGAGCGTGAATTGCAAACGAAGCTCGTCATCATTCAATGTGACTTCCTGAAACCGGATGCTCCGCAAACGATCGCCAAGGCCGCGCTCGACGGCTTGGGCTCTGTGGACATCCTGGTGAACAACGCTGGCGGCAGCCGCCGCTTTACACTGGAGGCGACCGAGGCGCAGTGGGAAGAGGCGCTCACGCTGAACTTCACCCGCCAGCGCCAGCTCACTCACCGGCTGCTCGCGCAGATGATCGAGCGCAAGTGGGGCCGCATCATCAACATCACGGGCAAGTCCGAGCCCGAGGGCCTGAACGGGGCCTTCGCCGCGAAGGCGGCGATGCATTCGTGGGCCAAGGGCCTGTCGCGCGAGGTGGGGAAGCACGGAATCACCGTGAACTGCGTGCCGCCCGGGCGCATCATCAGCGAGCAGATCCTGCGCAACTACCCGCCCGAGTTTCGCAAGCGTGAGAGCGAAGAGGACATCCCGGTGGGCGAGTACGGCCAGCCGGCCGACATCGCGAACCTGGTCTGCTTCCTCGCTTCGCCGCTCGCGCGCTACATCACCGGCGCGGTGATTCCTGTCGACGGCGGATTGCGCCGTTATCAGTTCTGAGGACAGACATGAAAATTTTCGTGTTCGGAATTGCATTGGCGCTCTCGGGAGCCGCTCACGCGCAGACATACCCGAATAAGCCCATTCGGCTCGTCGTGCCGTTCGCGCCAGGCGGCTCGAGCACGATCGTGGCGCGCAGCGTGGCGATGGAGATGGAGAAAGGCCTGGGGCAGCCGATCGTGATCGAGAACAAGGGCGGGGGCGGCGGGAACCTCGCGATGCACGACGTGGCGCGCTCGGACCCCGACGGTTACACGCTGATCATCGGCCACGTCGGCAGCCTGGCAATGACTCCGTACATCACGCCCAACCTCGGCTACGACGTGAACCGCGACTTCGCGCCGATCTCGCTCCTCGCCAAGGTACCCAACATTTTCGTCGTGCACGCCGACGTGCCGGCGAAGAACCTGCGCGAATTCGTCGCGCTGGCGAAGGCGAAGCCTGGCCAGTTCTACTATGGCTCGGCGGGCAACGGCAGCGCCGGCCACCTGGCGATGGAGTATCTGAAGCTCGTGAGCGGCATGGACCTGCAGCACGTGCCGTACAAGGGCACCGGGCCGAACCTGGTGGATCTCGTCGCCGGCCGCACGCACGCGACCTCCGCGGGCACGCCGCCGCTCATGCCGCACGTCAAGGCAGGGAAGCTGCGCGTGATCGCGGTCGGCACGCCGCAGCGCCTTCCGACGCTGCCCGACGTCGGCACCGTGGCCGAGCAGGGCTATCCCGGATTCGAAGCGAGCCAGTGGTACGGCCTGAACGCTCCGGCGAAAACCCCGCCTGCGCTCGTCAAGCGCCTCGCGGCCGAGGCGGCCAAGGCCGCGAAGAGCACCTCGGTCGTTGAGCGCTTCAAGGCCGACGACGCCGAGGCGATCGGCTCGACGCCCGAGGAGTACGGGGCGTTCATCGCCAAGGAGCAGGCGCGCTGGAGGGAAGTCATCCAGAAGGCCGGCGTCAAGGCGGATTGATGTACGACGTTATCGTCGTCGGCGGCGGCAACGCCGCGCTCTGCGCCGCAATTTCCGCTTCCGAATCGGCGAAGAAGATCCTCGTTCTCGAGCGAGCGCCGGAAGAAGAATCCGGCGGCAACTCGCGCTTCACCGCCGGCCTGATGCGCGTCGTCTACAACGGCGTCGAGGACCTGAAGCGGGTGATCGACCTCTCGGCGGACGAGATTGCGCGCAGCGACTTCGGCACCTACACCGAGGAGCAGTTCTTCGACGACATGGCGCGGGTGACCGAGTACCGCTGCGATCCCGACCTCACGGAAATCCTGGTGAAGCAAAGTCTTCCTGCGGTGGTCTGGATGCGCCAGAACGGCATGCGCTTCACCGCCGCGTGGGGCCGGCAAGCCTTCAACATCGGCGGGAAATTCAAGTTCTGGGGCGGGCTCACCGTGGAGGCAGTGGGTGGCGGGCCGGGCCTCGTCGACGCTCTCACCCAGATCGCGCGGAAGAAGGGCATCGAGATCTGGTACCGGGCGCGCGCCGTCTCGCTCGTTGCCGACGATGCGGGCGTGCACGGCGTTGTCGTGAAGCATCAAGGGGAAACAAAGACGCTTTCCTCTCGCTCGGTGGTGCTCGCCGCGGGCGGCTTCCAATCGAACACCGAGTGGCGCACGCGCTACCTCGGGCCGGGATGGGAGCTCGCCAAGGTGCGCGGCACGCGGTTCAACACCGGCGATGCGATAGAAATGGCGCTCGACATCGGCGCCGCGGCGTACGGCAACTGGTCGGGCTGCCACGCCGTGGCCTGGGACCGCAACGCGCCCGAGTTCGGCGACCTCGCGGTCGGCGACCAGTTTCAGAAGCATTCCTACCCCTGGGGCATCTACATCAACGCCGAGGGCCGGCGCTTCGTCGACGAAGGCGCGGACTTCCGCAACTACACCTACGCCAAGTACGGGCGCGTGATCCTCGGCCAGCCGCAGCAGTTCGCGTGGCAGATCTTCGACGCCAAGGTGAAGGCGCAACTGCGCGACGAGTACCGCATCAAGCAGGTCACCAGGCGCAGCGCGAACACTTTGGAAGACCTGGTGAAGCAGCTGGAAGACACCAACGCCCAGGCGGCCCTGGAAGAAATAAAGAAATACAACGCGGCAGTGCGCACGGACATCGCGTTCAATCCGAACGTGAAGGACGGAAGGCGGACGGAAAATCTGAGAATCAACAAATCGAACTGGGCGAACACCATTGATACCCCGCCTTTCGAGGCTTACGCGGTCACCTGCGGGATCACGTTCACCTTCGGCGGCCTGAAGATCAACACCGACGCGCAAGTAATCAATACCGACGGCGAGCCGATCCCCGGCCTCTACGCCGCCGGCGAGCTGGTGGGCGGAATCTTCTGGTTCAACTATCCCGGCGGCTCCGGGCTCACCAACGGCTCGGTGTTCGGGCGCATCGCCGGCCGGAACGCCGCCAAAGCAGCGGCGTGAACAAGGACGTCTGGGCGGCGGGAAGCCGGTGAGCTGACCGAAATACCG
>DATADT010000454.1:0-3471 GCA_036258355.1 Burkholderiales bacterium | reverse complement strand
AGCGCGCACGCGGTCGAGGACAGCGCGAAGCCCACCTGCCCGCCGCTGATGACCGCGGCGTCGTAGCCGCGCCCCATCGCGTTGTACGTCACGAATACCGTGAACACCAGCATCACCGCGGTCTGCGCGGCGAGGATCACGAGCAGCGGGCCGGCGAGGTTGGCGAGGTCGAGGAGCTTCATCGTCATGAGCGCCATGACGAGGAACAGCGAGAGCGCGACGTCGCCCACGATCTCGATGGTGCGGTCGCTCATCTGCAGCGATTTTACGAAGATCGCGGAGTTGCGGATCACCACGCCGAGCAGGAGGCAGAACACGAAGTCGGGCAGGATGAACCCCGTGCCCTCGACAAGCCGCACCAGCGCCTTTCCGCCCGCGAGGCAGGCGAGCACGATGAACAGCGTATTGATGAGCGTGTGGGAGCTGACCTCATCGGCTTGGGTTTCTTGGACAACGTTCTCCTCTGTTGCGGCTTCCGCGGGCCCGGACAGCTTGTGCCGCTTGATCAGGTACTCCGTGATCGGGCCGCCGAGAATCGCGCCGACGACCAGTCCCGCCGTCGCCGCGGCCATCGCGAGCTCCATCACGCCCTGCAGGTTCATCGTCTCGCCCAGGCGCCCGGCGTACGCCGCGCCCGTACCATGCCCGCCGACGAGCGTAATTGACCCGGCGAACATGCCGATGACCGGATGCAAGTCGAGAGCGAGCGCGGCGGCGATTCCGACCGCGTTCTGTACGATGATCAGCACGGCGCTGATCGCCAGGAAAACGACGAGCTTGATGCCGCCCCTCTTCAGCATGCGGGCATCGGCGGCGAGGCCGATGGTGGTGAAGAACATGAGCAGCAGCGCGTCCTTCAACGCCATGTTGAAGGAGAATTTCAGGCCGGCGAGCCCGTCGGCGAAGGCGAGCAGGATCGCCACCAGGCCGCCGCCGACGACCGGCGCGGGGATGCTGAAGCGCTGCAGGGCTCCCACGTTCGCCACCAGTGTGCGGCCGACGAACAGCACGATCATGGACACGAGGATCGTGTGGATGAGGTCCAGCTCGATCGTCTGCACTGACTTCTTGTCTCGGTCTGGGCTGGAGCCGACCTTAGGGCAGCGCAGCCGCCCGCGAAATCGGACCAAGGTACTACTGCGTCTAGTCCCAGGAATACCGGTAGAAGACTCCAACGCCGCTCGTGGTGCCGGTTTGACCGCGCAGCGAAAAGCGCTGCGTCAGCGCATAGTCCAGCTTGACCAGGTACTCGGTGGTCGTGCTGATCGCCTGCTCGAAGCTGATGTAGATGTCGTCGGAGTAGCGCTTGCCGAGCGCGACCACGTTGCCCTCGAGCTGGCTCGAGCCACGCACCGTGAGCTCGTCGAAGCCCAGGCTCTTGGCGAAGCGGCGATTCAGCGGTTCCTGGCTGCCGCCCCCGAGCATCGCGCCGCCTGCCGCCTGCAGCAGCGCGATGTCCGCGCCGGCCGCATCGCCTGCCGCGCGCCCGAGCACAAGCCAGGAGAGCTTCTCGCTTTCGCTGACCGGAGGGTTCGATATCAGCTCGACGCGCGGCGCCTGCACGGTGCCGGTCAGGCGCAGGCCCGCCTGCACCTGCTGGTTGCGGCGCCAGGCGCTGATGTCCAGCCCGGGGTTTGCGATCGGGCCGCCGAAGATGACGACGCCGGGATCGACCTCGAGCGGCTGGCCGTAGGCCTGGAAGGTGGCTTTCACCGCCTCCACGCGGCCTTCTGCGAGGACCTCTCCCCCCGATCCCGTATACACGCGCACCTGGCCGGTGAGGCCGCCTTCGAACCCGTGCGCGCGCACGGTGAGGCGGCTGCCGAGATCGACCTTGAGGTCGAGGTCGAGCGGCAGCGGGACCTGCTTGCGGGCCACGAGCGCCTCGCCCGGGGGAGCGCCCTCCACCTCGACGTCGTCACCGAGCTCCGGGAGGGAAGTGCCAACGGTCTCGAAGTGCCCGCTGTCGACGCTCAGCTCGCCCTTCATGCCGAAGCGCCGGCCGTCGAAACTCTCGACGCCCTTTCCCGAGACCACCAGGCGCCGGTCGGGCCTGCCGAGCGCACGGAACTGCTTTGCCTCCCAATTGAGCGCCCCCTCGCCTCCGAGCGCGAGCGTGCCGCTCGCCGTGAGCTCGCCGTCGCCCGAAGCGATGCGCGCCTCGGTGACGAGCAGCCGGTTCGCCTCGAGCTGGGCGCGCACGCGGCCGTCGTGGTAAGCGATGCCCCAGGGCGGCGCTTCGATCCCGAGCGCGTCGCCGCGCAGCGCGCCGGAGATTTCGGGCGCAGCCACCGTCCCTGCTATTTTCAGCGAGGCGGCTACGCGCCCCGACACGCGCGCGTAGGTGAGCAGCGGCTCGGTAAGCTGGCGCAGCTCCGCGGCCTCGACCTCGGCCGTGGCGCGCAGCTCGGAGTCGGGCGTAAGACCCGCCACGGTGCCTTCGACCTTCGCGCTCGCGAGCCGGCTTGCCACTTCGCCCTTGGCCGCCACCCGGTCTTCCGTGAACTTCGCTTCCACATAGGCAGCAGAGAGCCCGAGCGCCGTTTCGCCGACAGCGACGTCGCCGCTTGCGCGGCGCACCGTCGCGCTTCCGTTGAGCTTGGGAGTCGCAGCGAGGTCCCATTCGGCATCGAGCGCGAGATCGCCCGCCACCTTGTCGACATGCGCGAGGGCCGCGAGCCATTGCGCGGCGAGGCCGCGCATGCGGCCGCTTGAGGTGAGCCGCCCGCTCTCCCAGCGCACCGAATCGACCGAGGCACGCGCCCCGGCGAGCTCGGCTTCGAATGCGCCGAGCGTTACGCGCTTCGCGCCGGCCTCGAGCGCCGCCGAGGTCTTGAGCTCGAACGGATAGGCGCCTGCGTTGGTGAGCGAAATGATGTCGCCGCGCCACGCGTCGTCGCGCCAACCGCCGCGCAGCTTCGCCTTGAGATCGAGGTCGTTATTGCGTGCGGCGATCTCGGCTTCGTGGCGCTCGAGGGTTCCTGAACCGTTCACGGCCGCGCGGTCGAACGCCAGGGCCTCGCTCAGGCGAAGCCGGGAAGCTTCGGCGCGCACCGTCGCGACCGGCTCCTTCCAGCTGCCGCGCGCGGTGCCGCGGGCGCGGATCTCGCCGGCGAAATCGGGTGCGACCGACGCGAGATCGGGGATGTGCACCGTCCAAGCGAGCTCATCGCGCGGTCCGCCGAACGAGCCCTTGGCGGTTGCGCGGTTCTTGCCAAGGGTCGCCCACGCGTCGGCTTTCGCGATCCTTTCCTTCACAAGCTCCGCAGAGCCGGCGCTGGCGAACGCTTCGCCGAGAAGCCGGCTGTCCGTTATCGCCCAGCGCGCCGAGCCGCGGCCGCCGAGATCGCCGCTCGCCTTCAGCGTCCCGCTGATGCTGCCCTGCGGATAGTCGCCGAAGCGCGCGGGATCGAAGCGCGCAAGCTTCAAGTCGGCGGCGAAGCGCAGCGGCTCGCCCAGGTGCACTCGCCC
>DATADT010000453.1:0-6970 GCA_036258355.1 Burkholderiales bacterium | reverse complement strand
GGCGTTCACGTTCTGCCCAAGAAGCGTCACCTCTTTCACGCCCTGCTCGGCGAGGCCGGCCACCTCGGCGACCACATCATCGAATGGCCGTGACACTTCTTCGCCGCGGGTGTACGGCACGACGCAGAAGCTGCAGTACTTGCTGCACCCTTCCATGATGGAAACGAACGCCGCGGCGCCTTCCACCCGCGGCGGCGGCAAGTGATCGAACTTCTCGATCTCCGGAAAGCTCACGTCGACCTGCGGCTCGCCGCTCGCGCGGCGGCGCTCGAGGAGCTCGGGCAGGCGGTGCAGCGTCTGCGGGCCGAAGATGACATCGACGTACGGCGCGCGCTCCACAATCGCGGGGCCTTCCTGGCTGGCGACGCAGCCGCCCACGGCGATCAGCACGCCGGGACGCGACCGCTTGAGGTACTTCACCGTGCCGAGGTCGGTGAAGACCTTCTCTTGGGCCTTCTCGCGCACCGAGCAGGTGTTGAAGACGATGACGTCGGCCTGCGCCGGATCGGGGGTGAGCTCCAGCCCCTCGGCTTCGCGCAGCACGTCGGCGATGCGGTCCGAGTCGTACTCGTTCATCTGGCAGCCGAACGTGCGCAGGTAGAGCTTCTTCATTTCGGGAAGGGCCTGGGCGGCAGCACGGCCTTTTCGGCGGCCGAAAGGATCCAGACGCGGTGGACCATGCCGGTCGAGTCGACGAGGTAGCGGACCTGCGTCGTCTCCACGAGCGACATGGGCAGGACCAGCCGGTTGTCCGGGTCGCGGATCTGCGCACCCGGCGCGAGACTGCGCGGCTTGCCGTCGATCTCGACCACCATGGCCTCGAGGTGACGCAGCTGGCCGGGGACGGCCTCCTTGGGAATGGTTCGCAGCTGGGCCACGGCCAACGCGGCGCAGGACGCGAGAAGGGCGAAAACGAGGAGGCGCATCAGGCTTCCATGATCTCAAAATCGCGGGTGACTTCGGCGGTCTTCACCAGCATTGCGGTGGCCGAGCAATATTTCTCGTGCGACAGGCGGATCGCCTGCTCGACGAGGTTGCGCTTGAGCGAGCGCCCGCGCACGACGAAGTGCATGTGCACCTTGGTAAACACCTTGGGGTCGGTCGCGGAGCGCTCCGCCGAGAGCTTCACCTCGCAGCCCCTTACATCCTGGCCGCTTTTCTTCAGGATGACGACGACGTCGTAGGCGGTGCAGCCGCCGCTGCCGGCGAGCACCATCTCCATCGGCCGCGGCGCGAGGTTGCGTCCGCCGCCGTCGGGGGCGCCGTCCATCGCCACGAGGTGGTTGCTTCCGGTCTCGGCGATGAAGCTCATGCCTTCTCCGGTCCAGCGCACCGTGCAGTCCATGACACTAATCTAGCTTTTTTGTGTAAAATCCGCAGCTTTTCTCCCTTCCGGCATGACAACCTACACCGCAAAAACAGGCGAGGTCCGGCACGGCTGGTACGTAGTCGATGCGCAGAACAAGGTCCTCGGACGCCTCGCGGCGCAGATCGCGGCCCGTTTGCGCGGCAAGCATAAGCCGCAATACACGCCGCACATCGACACCGGGGACTACATCGTCGTGGTGAATGCGGCGAAGCTGCGCGTCACCGGTCGCAAGCCCGAGCACAAGATCTACTACCGTCACAGCGGGCAGCCCGGGCAGCTGCACGAGATCAACTTCGCCAAGCTGCACGCCAAGCGGCCCGAGCGGGTGCTGCAGATCGCGGTGAAGGGAATGCTGCCGAAAGGGCCGCTCGGCTACGCGATGATGAAGAAGCTCAAGGTCTACGGTGGCGCAACTCATCCCCATTCAGCGCAGCAGCCGAAGGCACTGGAGATCTAGATGGTCGGTGATTACTACTACGGCACGGGGCGGCGCAAGAGCGCGGTCGCGCGCGTGTTCCTCAAGCCCGGCAAGGGCGAGTTCAAGGTGAACGGCAAGCCCGTCGATCAGTTCTTCGGCCGCGAGACCGGCCGCATGGTAGTGCGCCAGCCGCTCGAGCTGACCAAGAACCTGTCGGCTTTCGACATCATGGTAAACGTCTACGGCGGCGGCGAGAGCGGGCAGGCGGGTGCGGTGCGTCACGGCATCGCCCGGGCGCTGATCGAGTATGATGCCGGGCTGAAGAGCGCGTTGAGCGCGGCCGGCTTGGTGACGCGCGACGCACGAGAAGTCGAGCGAAAGAAAGTCGGCCTGCACAAGGCAAGGCGGCGCAAGCAGTACTCGAAACGCTGAATACGGGGATTCCGCGAACCGAAAGCCGCCAATTGGCGGCTTTTGCTTTTTTATGATTAGAGCTGGCATCGTCGGAGGAACGGGATACACGGGCGTGGAGCTCCTGCGCCTGCTCGCGCAGCATCCGCAGGTCGAGCTCAAGGCGATCACCTCCCGCAAGGAAGCCGGCACGCCGGTCGCGCGCATCTTCCCGAGCCTGCGGCGGCGCGTGGACCTCGCGTTCAGCGAGCCGAGCGCGCGCGCGCTTGCCGGCTGCGAGGTGGTTTTCTTCGCCACCCCGAACGGCGTTGCCATGGCCGAGGCGCGGGCGGTGCTCGAGGGCGGCGCGCGCATCGTGGACCTCTCGGCCGACTTCCGCATCAAGGACGTGGCGGAGTGGGAGCGCTGGTACAAGACCAAGCACGCGGCGCCCGAGCTCGTCCGCGAAGCGGTGTATGGACTGCCGGAAATGAATCGAGAAGAAGTGCGGCGTGCGCGGCTCGTGGCGAACCCCGGCTGCTACCCGACCTCGGTGCAGCTCGGCTTCCTGCCGCTCGTCGAGGCGGGCGTAGTCGACCTGGAGCACCTGATCGCGGATGCGAAGTCGGGCGTGAGCGGAGCCGGGCGCAAGACCGAGCTCAATCTCATGTTCTCGGAGGCGTCCGACAACTTCGCGGCCTATCATGTCATGGGGCACCGCCACTGGCCGGAGATCCGCCAGGGCCTCGCACAGGCGGCGAAGCGCGATGTCGGGCTCGTGTTCACGCCGCATCTCACGCCGCTTCTCCGCGGCATCCACGCCACGCTGTACGCCAGGATCACCCGCGAGGCGGATTTTCAGGAGCTTTTCGAGAAACGCTATGCGGGCGAGCCGTTCGTCGACGTCATGCCGGCAGGCTGCCATCCGGACACGCGCTCGGTGCGCGCCGCAAACATGTGCCGCCTGGCCGTGCACCGGCCGCCGGAAAGCGCCCGACGCTCGGACACCTTGGTGGTCTTGTCGGTGATCGACAACCTGGTGAAGGGCGCATCCGGCCAGGCGGTACAGAACATGAATCTCATGTTCGGGCTGCCGGAAACCACCGGCCTCGAGCAAGTCGCGGTGGTGCCCTGATGCGGGAAGGAAGGTAATGCCTTCGGGCCGCTGGAAACTGATCCGCCAGCGGTTTGGCATCGCCGCACCGCGGGTTGAAGTCCAGACCCAGATCCCATGGTACTGGCGTTGGGCGGGTATCGCGGTGCTGCTCGGCGTGGCGGCAGCGGCCGCCGCGTGGATCTACGACGCGGGCCGGCGCTTCGCGGGCTTTGATCGCAGCGAGGTGCTGCAGGAGCTCAAGCGCGTGCAGGGCGAGCTGGACGGGGCGCGCGCGGAGCTCGAGCAGCTGCGGGCGATCGCCAACGCGGCCGACAGCCGCGTCTCCATCGAGCGCACGGCGCAGCAGAAGCTTGCCCAGCAGGTGCGCGCGCTCGAGCAGGAAAATGTGCGCGTGCGGCAAGAGCTCGCGATGGTCGAGCAAATGCTCACATCGGAAGAACGTCACACTCAGACGCTTGCCATCTATCAATTCAAGGTCGAGCCGGACGTGTTGCCGGGCGAATACCGCTACCGGCTGCTGCTTCTCACGCCGACCGACCGGCGCGGACGCGACTTCAACGGTCGGCTCGAGCTCGTCGTCAACCTGCAGGAGGGGGGTCAGAGTGCTATGATGTCCTTCCCGGAGCCCGGGGATGCCGGGGCTGCGGCTTTCCGGTTGGCTTTCAAGTATTTCCGACGGGTCGAAGGGACTTTCCGGGTGAACCCGAAGGCGAAGGTGGAGAGCGTGCAGGTGCGGGTGTACGAGACCGGATCCAACCAGCCGCGCGCCACGCACTCGGTAACTTTGTAGCGAGGCGAGGGGAGAGGGAGATAGAAGTGTTCAACAAGACGAACAAGCCGCAGAACCGGATCGACAGCCTGATCGGCGCGACGACGCGCATCGAGGGCAACGTGATCTTCAGCGGCGGGTTGCGCGTGGATGGCCTGGTGCGCGGCAACGTGGCAGGGCTCCCCGACCAGCCGGGCACGCTGGTGGTTTCGTCCGACGCGCGCATCGACGGCGAAGTGCAGGCCGCGCACATCGTGGTGAACGGCACGATCCACGGGCCGGTGCACGCCACGGAGACCCTCGAACTACAGGCAGGCTCGCAGGTCAAAGGAGACGTGTATTACAAGAGCATCGAGATTCACCAGGGCGCCGTGGTGGAAGGCCGCCTGGTGCATCAACCGGCCGAGATCAAGGGCGTCGAGCTGAAGCTCGCCTCGGGCGGCTAATTTGCAAAGGAACGCTGAATGAACGCAGTTACCGAAGTGCCGGCGCCGCTCGTCTTCACGGACAGCGCCGCCAACAAGGTCAAGCAGCTGATCGAAGAGGAAGGCAACCCGACCCTCAAGCTGCGCGTGTTCGTCACCGGGGGCGGCTGCTCGGGCTTCCAGTACGGCTTCACGTTCGACGAGGTTCAGAACGACGACGACGCCTCGATGGAGAAGAACGGCGTCACGCTGCTCATCGATCCGATGAGCTACCAGTATCTGGTCGGCGCCGAGATCGACTACCAGGAAGGCCTGGAGGGCGCGCAGTTCGTGATCAAGAATCCGAACGCCCAGAGCACCTGCGGCTGCGGATCGTCGTTCTCGGCCTAGGGAACTAAGCTCAATGCGAAAGGGCCCCGTCGGGGCCCTTTTTTATTGCTAGTCGAGCCGGGCGAGGGTGCTGTTCGCGATCAGATCGAGCCGCGCGATGAGCGGCTCTGCGTGGTGGCGGAACGCGACGTGGTCCTGCGGCGCTATCGGCAGTGCGGCCGGCATGGCGATCGAGAGCGGGTTGCGCGACTGGCCGGCGACGTGGAACTCATAGTGCAGGTGCGGGCCGGTGGCCCAGCCGGTCTGGCCGACGGCGCCGATGGTGTCGTTCTGCACGACGCGCTGGCCGCGTTGTACGTTGATCCGGCTGAGGTGCGCGTACACCGTCGAGTATTGGCCGTGATGGCGGATGATCACGACCTTGCCGTAGCCGCCCTTCAAGCCGGCGTGCTCGACGATGCCGTCGCCTACGGCGCGCACGCGCGTGCCAGTCGGCGCGGCGTAATCGATCCCCTGGTGCTTGATCCAGGCCTGTTCAATGGGGTGGCGACGCAGCCCGAATCCGGAGCTCACGCGCGAGAACTCGAGCGGGGAGCGCAAGAACGCCTTGCGCAGATTCTTGCCCTCGGGCGTGTAGTAGCCGTTGTTAAAGTGCACCGCGCGGAAGGTCTTGCGGCTGTTGGTGAACTCGGCGGCGAGCAGGCGACCGGCGCGCACCGGGCGCCCGCCCAGGTAATGCAGCTCGTACACCACGGCGAACTGATCACCCTTACGCAGCTCGCGGTGAAAATCGATGTCGCCCCCGAACACGTCGCCGAGTTGCATGGCGATGCTGTCCGGGATGCCGGCCTCGTCTGCGGCGGCGAAGAGCGAGCTTCCGATCACGCCGGACTTGATCGCGACGCGGGTATAGAGCTGCGCGCGGTCGTCCGTGACGCGGAAATGGCCGTTCGCTTCGGCCACGACCTTTACTACGGTATCGCGCCCGGAAAGGAACGAAAGCATGATGGGCTCGCCGTCGGCGCTTACCTCTGCGCTGACATGCGTTCCCGGCTGAAGCTGCTGCAGCACGCGCAGCTTCGCCAGGCGCGCTGCGTGCGACGCCTCGATGCCGAGGCGCTCGATGAACGCGAGCAGGGTGTCGCCGCCCTGATAGAGCTCTTCGCGGAAATAGGACTTCGGCGCGGGTGCGGCGTCGGGCCGGATCTCGAGCGCCTCGACGATCGGACGCCGCGGCGGTTGAACGCGCTCTTCGGCGTGCGGCGCAATGGTCGCAAACGCCACTACCCCCGATGCGGCGAGGAGCGAGATCGCGGCGGTGCCGCCGAGCCGAGAGAGCGTTCTCATGAATCCGCTAGAATCCCTTGAATTTCAGATGCCTGCGCAGTCTAGCAAAGAAGCCGCCGCAGAGAAATCAACCATGTCGACCATCGGGCAGGCTGTGGAGATCATCCGTCGGGGCGCCGAGGAGCTGATCGTGGAAGACGAGCTGGCCAAGAAGCTCGCGAGCGGCCGCAAGCTCCACATCAAGCTCGGCCTCGACCCGACCGCGCCCGACCTGCACCTCGGACATACCGTGGTAATCAACAAGTTGCGCGATTTTCAGAATCTCGGCCATCAAGTGCAGTTCCTCATCGGCGACTTCACCGGGATGATCGGCGATCCGACCGGCAAGAATCAGACCCGGCCGCCGCTCACCCGGCAGGAGATCGAGCGAAATGCAAAAACTTATCAGGAGCAGGTGTTCAAGATCCTCGATCCCGCCAAGACCCGGATCCTCTACAACTCTGAATGGTCGGACAAGCTCGGTGCCGAGGGCATGATCCGCCTCGCCGCGCGCTACACCGTCGCGAGACTCCTCGAGCGCGACGATTTTTCGAAAAGGATGAAGGCCAACCAGCCGATCGCGCTGCACGAGCTGCTCTATCCCCTGATGCAGGGTTATGACTCGGTGGCGATGAAGGCCGACGTCGAGCTCGGCGGCACCGACCAGAAGTTCAACCTGCTGGTCGGCCGCGAGCTGCAGAAGCAGTACGGCCAGGAGCCGCAGTGCATCCTCACCATGCCGCTGCTCGAAGGGCTCGACGGCAAGGAGAAGATGTCCAAGTCGCTCGGCAACTACGTCGGCATCGCCGAGCCGCCGCAGGAGATC
>DATADT010000452.1:0-8581 GCA_036258355.1 Burkholderiales bacterium | reverse complement strand
AAGCAGCTCACCGACGAGGTGATCGACGAGGCGGCGAAGCTCGTCGCTTCGCGCGCGAAGCCGATGGACAACGCGGACCTGGACCTCTACTGGCGCAAGGACGTTGCGGCGGAGTTCGCGCGCTACGCGCTGCGCGAGCTGCGCGGCGACGACATGCGCGAAACCCGGCTCAGGATCGCGCGTCAGCCCTTGTAGCCATCACCGGTGCGCGCGCAACGAGCGCTGCGATTACGCTAAAGCCTGCGAGCACGGCGAGGCAGTAGAGAGAAAGCCTGTAGTCGCCGGTGAAGTCGCGCAGCGCGCCGGCGAGGACCGGGCCGATCGCCTGCGCCAGCACCTGCGCCGACAGCGCGAGCCCGCGGATCGCGCCGTAGTTTTCGCGTCCGAAGTAGTCGGCCCACGCTACCGGAAGCAGCGTCAGCATTCCCCCAATGCCCAGCCCGAACACCGCCGCGGCGACGTAGCCCTCGGCAGCCGAACCGATCCGCGTCATGAGGAGCGCGCCGAGCGCGAGCAGCGCTCCAACCAGCGCGAGCGGGAAGCGCACCGGCAGGCGCCGCGGCAGCATGCCGCAGGCGAACGTCCCGACGCCCGACATGAGCGAGAAGCTGCTCACGATGAGCGCCGCGGTGGTGGCGTCGATGCCGCGCTCGACCAGGTGCGGCGCTTGGTGCAGGCTCACGCCGGCCTGCACCGGGTAGGCGAGCACGGTGTAGGCGAGGAGCAGCCAGAACGCAGGCAGGCGCATCGCCTGCTCGCGCGAGAATTGCGGCTCTGCGTGCGCGTGCACTGTCTTCACCGGCGATAGGCCGATGTCCTCCGGCCGTCGCACGAGAAAGAGCCAGCACGGCAGGAAGCCGACGAGCAGGGTGACCACGCCGAGCGCGAGCCAGCCCGAGCGCCAGCTGTCGTGCTCAATCGCGAACTGCGCGATGAGCGGCATGGCGACGAGGCCGGCCATCTGCGCCATAGTCGCGGCCGCGGCGGCGAACGCACGCCGCTCGACGAACCAATTGCTGATCGCGCCGTAGATGCCGAGGTCGAAGGGCACCGCCCAGCTCATGCGCCCAATGCAGAAAAGCAGGTAGAAGATAAGAAGCGACGGCGTGAACGCGAGCAGGACGAGCACCGTCGCGTTCACCAGCACGGCGCCGCACAGGAGCAGGCGCGAGCCGTGCCGGTCGAGAAGCGGCCCGACGAGCGGCGCGATCAGCGCCGCCAGCACGCCGGCAACCGAGACTGCGCCCGAAAGCGCGGCGCGCGACCAGCCGAACTCGCGCGTGAGCGGCTCGACGAAGATGGACAGCGTCGCCACCGCCGGCCCCTGCCGCGCGAAGCCCGCGCAGCACAGGCAGGCCAGGATGACCCAGCCGTAGTAGATCCTAGTCGTTCCTGATATTCGCGGCTTTCGCGACGGCGGTGTACTTCTCGATGTCGCGCGCGACCACGCGGGCGAGCTCTTCCTCGGTCGAGCCGACCGCCAACAGGCCCATCGTGGCGAAGCGCTCCTTGACCTCGGGCAAGTGCACGACTCGCGCGACTTCCTTCTGGAGGCGGGAGACGATCGCCGGCGGGGTCTTCGCCGGCGCGAAGAACGCGGTCCACACCGGGATTTCCATGTCGGGAACCCCGGCCTCGGCCATCGTCGGTACGTCGGGCCAGTTCGGGTGGCGCTGCGCCGACGTGACCGCGAGCCCGCGGATCGTGCCGGCTTTCAGCGGCCCGGTGGCGGGTGCGGGGTCGACGATCGTCATCGTCACCTGGCCGGCGATCACGGCCTGGACCGATTCGCCGCTCCCCTTGTAGGGAATCATCTCGAATTGCGTGCCGGTCTTCTGCTTGAAGAGCTCGGTCGCCACCTGGAAGACGCCGGCGCTCGAGGCGTAGTTTGCCTTGCCGGGGTTCGCCTTGGCGTACGCGACGAGGTCGTGGATGGTCTTCACCGGCAGGCTCGAGCTCACCACGACGATGAGCGGGAACGAGCAGATCATCGAGATCGGCGCGAAATCGCGCTGCGGGTGATACGGCAGCTTGGCGTACGTCGCCGGGTTGATCGTCATCGGGCCGCTCGGTCCCATGAGCAGGGTGTAGCCGTCGGCGGGCGCCTTGGCGACGAGCTCGGCGGCCACGATCGACTGCGCGCCGGGCCGGTTCTCCACCACGACCGGCTGGCCGAGGCCCTTCTGCAGCTCCGGCTGCATCACGCGCACGATGATGTCGTTGCCGCCGCCGGCGGAGTAGCCGACGATGATGCGGATGGGCTTGCTCGGATACGCGTCCTGCGCTGCTGCCGGCGCGGCGAGCGCAATCCAGGCGATGGCTGCGATCCAACGGATCATTACGGCCTCCTCTCGGTCGGCGGGAGTTTAGCTAGGAAAGCGCCCGCATGTCCTCGGGGGCGAGCCGCAGCCCGGCAGCGCGCATGTTCTCCTCGAGGTGAGCGATCGAGGCAGTGCCCGGGATCGGGAGCATCACCGGCGACTTGGCCAGCAGCCAGGCGATCGCGACCTGGGAGGGGGGCGCTCCGAGCTTCTTGGCAATAGTCTTGACCCTGGCGGAGCGCAACACGGCGCCGGCGCCGAGGGGATACCACGGCAGGAACGCGATGCCGAGCTTCTCGCAGCGCTCGAGCACGCGCTCCGACTGGCGGTTGCCGAGGTTGTATTCGTTCTGCACCGAAACGACTTTCACGAGCTCGCGCGCCTGCTCGAGCTGCGCGACGTCCACGTTGGACAACCCGATATGACGGATCTTGCCTGCGCGCTGCGCGTCGGCGAGAGCGCCGACCGAGTCCATGAACGGCACCCTGGGATCGGGCGCGTGCAGCTGGTAGAGGTCAATCCGCGCGAGCTTCAGGCGCTTCAGGCTGCCGTCGATCGCGCGCTTGAGATGCTCGGGCCTGCCGTCCTCGTCCCAGCGCGGGGGGCTTGGCCGCACCAGGCCACCTTTCGTGCCGATGACCAGTCCCTTGGGATAGGGATGAAGCGCCTCGGCGATCAGCTCTTCATCGACGTACGGTCCGTACGAGTCGGCGGTGTCGAAGAAGTCGACGCCGAGCTCGATGGCGCGGCGGAACACCTGGTGGGCCTGCCGGCGGTCTTTGGGCGGACCCCAGATGCTCGGCCCGCACACGCGCATCGCGCCGAAGCCGAGGCGGTTTACCCGCAATTCACCCAAGACGATCGTGTCAGCCACGTTGCTGTGAAATCTCTCTCAGCATGGCAGCGAGCCCGAGCGTCACGCGCGCCATGCGCTCATAGTCGAGCTTGTCCGGCGTGTCGCTCGACCGATGGTAATGCGGATAGCGGTAGAACGCCGTGTCCGTGATCATCATCGCCGCATAGCCGTGGTGGCGAAACGACCAGTGGTCGGACCAGGTCACGCCCGGGATGAAACCTGGCGCCGCGACGCCTTCGGAAGGAAACTTCGCATTCTTTCTGAAAGCCTTGATCGAGCGACGAACCAGGCCGCGCGCGCCGAGGTCGCCGACGAAAGCGATGAAGTCGGCGCGGTCGGAATAGAAAAAGCCAAGCGGCGCCGGGTACTGCTGGCTGCCGGGCGTGTCGCGGTAGTAGCCGAGCATTTCCAGCGAGTACATTGCGCGGATCGCGTCGCCGCGCTCGCGCGCACGCTTCGCCCAGGCCCAGCTGCCCATCTCCGGGCCGAACGAGTAGGGCGGCTCCTCGTTCGCGAAGGCCACGAACCGGACCGGCAGCGCGTCGTTTCGCAGGAGAGCCGCAAGCTCGATCAGCACTGCGACTCCGGAGGCGTTGTCGTCGGCCCCGGGAGAGCCCGGCACCGTGTCGTAATGCGCCCCGATCACGATGTCGCCCGCGCCGGCCTCGATGTTGCGCACCTTGCGCCCGCCGCTCACGAACTCCTGAATCGAGAACTCGAGGCCTTGCGAACGGAACGCCTGCTCGATGTAGCGTGCGGGCGTCTCCAGGTCGAGGTTCCTCTCCTTTGCGGCGAGCGCGGCCACGTGGAGGCGCAACCTGAGCGACAGCGCACGTGTCTCCCCCGCAAGCGGCGGCAGCGGGCCGACGTGCGACGTCCCGGGCATCCTAATCATGAAATAAAGCAACCCCGCTATCCCGAGCGCGACGGCGAAAAATGCGCCAAGAGCGCCGATAGCTCTACTCGAGCGCGTATTTGAGCTCGGCGATGAGGTCGTCCACGGCTTCGATGCCGACCGACAGGCGCACCAGGCCGTCGTCGATCCCGAGCCCAGCGCGCACGTCCTCGGGCAGCGAGGCGTGCGTCATGATGGCCGGGTGCTCGATCAGGCTCTCCACGCCGCCGAGGCTTTCGGCGAGCGTGAAGAGCCTGCAGCGCTCGAGGAACCGCCGTGACGCCGCCAGCCCACCTTTCAGCACCGCGGTGACCATGCCGCCGTAGCGCGCGTTCATCTGCCGCGCGGCGAGCGTATGCTGCGGGTGGCTTGCCAGGCCGGGATAGATCACCCGTTCGACCTTGGGATGTTTCGCGAGCCACGCGGCAACGTGCATCGCGTTGCCGCAATGCCGCTCCATGCGCACCGCCAGCGTCTTGATGCCGCGCAGAGTAAGAAAAGCATCGAACGGGCTCGGCACGCCGCCGATTGCGTTTTGAAGAAAAGCCAATCGATCGCTCATCTCGGATTTCTTTTCTTTCAACACCACTGCTCCGCCGATGACATCCGAATGGCCGTTCAGGTATTTCGTAGTGGAGTGCACCACGATGTCGAAGCCGAGCTCCAGCGGCCGCTGGATCCAGGGCGAGGCGAACGTGTTGTCGCAGACCGAGATGAGCTTGTGCCGGCGCGCGATCGCCGCGACCGCTTCGAGGTCGACGATCTTGAGCAGCGGGTTGGTCGGGCTCTCGACCCACACCATCCGGGTATTGGGTTTGAGGTTCTTCTCCAGATTTTTCGGATCTGAAAGATCTGTAAACGTCGCGCTGAGGTTGGCGGAGCGTTTACGGACGCGCTCGAGTATTCGGTAGCTACCGCCGTAGAGATCGTTCATCGCTACGACATGCGAACCCGAGTCGAGGAGCTCGAGCACGGTGCCGATCGCGGCCATGCCGGAGGCGAAGGCGAAGCCCGCCTTCCCGCTCTCCAGCTCGGCGAGGCAGGCTTCCAGCGCGTCGCGCGTGGGGTTGCGCGTCCTCGCGTAATCGTATCCCTTGTGCTCGCCCGGGCTCGATTGGGCGTAGGTCGAGGTCGCGTAGATCGGCGTCATGACCGCCCCGGTACGCGGGTCGGGCTCCTGCCCGGCGTGGATCACCTTGGTTTCGAACTTCATTGTTGTGTCCTTCTACGCAGCCAGTTGAGGAGGTCGGTGCGCGTGATGAGGCCGAGAAACTCGTTGCCGTCCACGACGATCGCGACCAGCCCCCTATTGAAGATCGCCATCAGCTGGCCGACCGACGCGCTCGGCGGCACGGTAACGAGGTGGCTCTCCATCGCCTCGGTGACCGGCTCGCTGAAATGGGCCGGATTGTCGTAAACCTCGAGCAGGATGTCTTCCTCGTCCACGATGCCGACGATCCTGCCGTCCTGGAGCACCGGGAGCTGAGAGACGTCGTAGAGCTTCATCCTCTGGTGGGCGGCGAGCACGGTTTCGTCGGCGTTCACCGTCACTACCGCGTGCTCCTTGTGGCGCCTGGCGATGAGGTCGCGCAGGTCGCCGTAGGTCGCACGCTGGATGAAGCCCTGGTCGATCATCCAATAGTCGTTGTACACCTTCGAGAGGTACTTGTTGCCGCTGTCGGGAACGAGGCTCACCACGCGCTTCGCTTGGGCCTGCTCGCGGCAATAGCGCAGCGCTGCGGCGATCAGCGTCCCGGAAGAGGTCCCCGCCATGATGCCTTCGTTGCGCAGCAACTCCCTGCAGGCCGTGAACGCTTCCTTGTCGGGAATGCTGTACGCCTTGCGCACGCGCGAAAGGTCGCAGACCGGTGGGATGAAGTCCTCGCCGATGCCCTCGACGAGCCAGGAACCCGCCTTGCCGATCTTTCCAGTCTGAAGATATTCAAACAGGACGGAGCCTGCGGGGTCTGCGAGCACCATTTCGGTCTGCGGCGAGACGCGGGCGAAGAAGCGCGACAGGCCGGTAATCGTACCGCCGGTGCCGACGCCGGCGACCACCGCATCGACGTCGTGCTCCATCTGCTGCCAGATCTCGGGCCCCGTGCTTTCCTCGTGCGCTTTCGGATTCGCGGGATTGGCAAACTGGTTGATGTAGAAGGCCCCCTTCTCCTGCGCGAGCCGCGCGGCCATGTCCTGGTAGTACTCGGGGTGCCCCTTGGTGACATCCGAGCGAGTAAGCACCACTTCGGCGCCCATCGCCTTCAGGTGGAAGATTTTTTCCTGGCTCATCTTGTCGGGCACCACGATGAGGAGCCGGTAGCCCTTCTGCGCTGCGACGAGCGCGAGTCCCAAGCCGGTGTTTCCGGCGGTCGCCTCCACGAGCAGCCCTCCGCGTGCAAGCCTTCCTTCGCGCTCCGCCGCTTCGATCATCGCGAGGGCGACCCGGTCCTTGATCGATCCTCCGGGGTTCTGGGTCTCGAGCTTGAGGAACAGCCGGCATGGTCCCGTATCGAGCCGCCGCACTTCGACGATGGGCGTATTGCCGATCAAGTCCAGGACATTAAGTCTCTGATTCATAATAGTGGGATACTTCCCATAGATGGTCGTGGTTGCCGTCCCACACCCGCATTGCCCACTATAGCCGCAGGAGGTGTGATGGAGGTCGCCGTAGCCGGAAGCCTGTTAGGCAGCATCTCGGAATTCTGCCGCCGCACCGGGATGGCGGAATCGACCTTCGGCCGGAGGGCCGTGAACGACGGCAAGTTCGTCTCGCGGTTGCGCGACGGCGCACGGGTAACCCCTGAGACCCTGCACCGGGTCAACCAGTTCATGGCGAAGCACGGCGCTCCAGGTGCAGGCGATTCGCCGCCGGAGCTTCTTCCGCTCATCCGGGCGAGCGCGGTCCCCGCGATGCCGGCGCAGCAGCTGGGCGAGGCGCCACCCGAAAAGAACTTCCGCTTCTTCGACAACCGCCAGAAGTACCTGCTCTTCGTCAACACCTGCAGCGAGAAGGACGTGGTGGCCTCGCGCGTCGGGCTCGAGCTCGGCCACATCCACCCGCGCCCGCCCGCGGTGCGCCTTTTTGACGCCGGCATGGGCGACGGCACGGTGCTCGCCCAGGTGATGCGCGAGACGCACCGGCGCTTCCCGACGATGCCGTTCTACATCGTGGGGAAGGAGATCAGCCTCGAGGACGTGCGCCTGAGCCTGCGCAAGATGGCGGACCGGTTCTACGAGCACCCGGCGACAGTGCTCGTCGTCACGAACATGTACTACACCGAGGCGCCGTGGCTCACGCCGCGCACCGTGCCCGCAGCCACATCGATGGTGTGGCACGAGGCCGCGCTTACCGGCACCACCTCGCACGACTTCGCCGAGCAGATCGTCGCGCTCGAGCCGTTCCTCGCCAAGAACTGGCAGGCGCGCCACAGCCCGAAGACCGGCAACCCGGTCTACGAGCACCCGGTCGCGCTCGTCATCTACCGCGACGACTATCGCTTCATGCTCGACGAAGTGATTCCGCGGCGTGGCCACGGCAAGGCCGATTACGACATGGTGATTGCCTCGCAGCCCTACCGGCTGCGCGCGCCGCTCGAGTTCAAGGCGCAGAAGGTGGTCGCGCCGCTCGTGCGCGCGCTCGGCAGGGGCGGACGGCTGCTCGGCATCCACTCGCACGGCCAGGACCCGGGCCTCGAGATCATCCAGAAAGTGTGGCCGGGCGAGAACCCGTACACCCAGACGCGCCACGACATCCTGCGCGCCACCAAGGCCGAGCTCGGCAGGGAGGCACGGCGCCATAACTTCAACGCCTACGCCGACACGCGCGCGATCTTCCGCTACGAGATGCACACGCTGCCGAGCGAGATCTCCGACAGCATCGGCACCTCGACGCTGTTCGCGGCGTGGAACGCCGCCATCTACGTCGCGCAGATGGACGACGTGCGCCTCTCGGAGGTGTTGCGCGACACCCGCTATCTGGACGCCACCCGCGAGGTATTGCAAAAACATGGCAGCCTCTGGTTCCTCGACGAATCGTATGTCGTTTCCCGCAAGCGCGACTGAGCACGGCCTGCAGGCGCGCGCCTCCGAGCTCCTGATCGGGGGCTCGCTCGAGATCGCGCCGCGCGAGCTGCATCGCGCGGCCGACGTGGCCGCGCTCCTGCCGGCGAATACGTGCGTCTACATCCCGTCGCTGCCCGGCCTGCCGCTCTCGCGCACGTTGGAGGCGATCGCCGCCATGCGCGCCGCCGGCCTGGATCCGGTCCCGCACGTGTCGGCCCGAAGAATCCTGAACGACGAACAGTTCCGCGCCTTCCTGAAGGAGGCGGTGGCGAAGCACAGCGTGCATCGCGTGCTGCTTGTCGGCGGCGACGAGCCCAAGCCCAAGGGACCGTTCGCCGACAGCCTGCAGATCCTCGAATCCGGCCTCCTCGCCGACTCCGGTATCCGCGAGATCGGCGTCGCGGGCTACCCGGAAGGACATCCCAGGATCTCAGCCTCTTCTCTCGT
>DATADT010000451.1:0-2977 GCA_036258355.1 Burkholderiales bacterium | reverse complement strand
TGCGCTGCGCCAGGCGCTTTGCTTTCTCGGCCAGCCGGAAGCCGATGACCTCGCGCAGGCCGTGAAGAACTGGGATCCGGCGCTCATCCCGCGGCGGCGCGCCCTGGCCGCAGCACCGTGAGGAGCGCGGCCAGCACCAGGGCGAGCGCCGCATACTCGACCCATGCCGGACGCTCGCCGAGGAAGAGCATCCCGGACACCACGCCAACCACCGGAATCAGCAGCATGCTGATCGAGAACACGCTTACCGGGACAGAGGTGGCGATCTTGATCCAGGCCCAATGCGCGAACGCGAAGGCAATCACGACGTTGTAGGCCGTGCCGAGCCAAGCCGTCACGCTGACGCTCCGAAGTGCGCCCCAGTCGTCGAAGAGGAGCGCGCCGGCGAAGATCGGCACGCCGCCGAGCAGCATGATCCACGCCGTATAAAGCCCGGCCGGGAGGCGTACGGGAAAGCGCTTCTGCAGCACCGTGCCGAGTGCCCACGACAGCGCCGCGCCCAGCACGAGCAGCGAGCCGAGCGGCGCGCGCCCCAGGCCGATGAAGCTTTCGGCCAGAAGCAGCGCAAGGCCGCCGAGGCCGAGCGCGAGTCCCGCCAGCTTCGCGCGCGTGATGCGCTCGCCGAGCACCCACACCGAGAGCGGCACTGCCCACACCGGCATGGTGTACGCGAGGATGGCAGCGCGGCCGGAAGGAATCATGCCGACGCCGAAGGCGACCAGCATGTTCCAGCTCGTGATGTTGAGGAGCGCGAGCAGCCATAACCGGCCCCACTGTCCGCTGGGCAGGACGAGGTGCTGGCCACCTGCGCGCAGCGCGCCGAACAGCACCGCTGAGCCAAGACCGAGGCAAAGGCTGCGGAACGTCCACGGCGGCACTTCGGCGAGCGCCACCTTCATCGCGGTCCAGTTGAAGCCCCAGGCGAGCGTGAGGCTGGCCAGCACCCACCATAGCCGCTGCGGCAGGTGGTCGGGCTCTGCGCTCACGCCGCTGCCCGCAGCGGCATCGCCTTCATTCCGCGCAAAACCATCGAGTCGAGCCACCGCGGCTCCGCCGCGAGCTCGAGCCGGCGCCAGCGCGCGAGGACTGCCGGGAGCGCGATCTGCCCTTCGAGCCGGGCGAGCGGAAAGCCGAGGCAGATGTGCGCGCCGAAACCGAAGGTGAGATGCGGCACGCCGTGGCGCCGCAGGTCGAGCCGGTCGGGATCCGGGTAGGCGCGCGGGTCCCGGTTGGCGGCGTTCATGAGAAGGAACACGCGCTCGCCACGTCGCAGCGATTTGCCGTGCAGCGTATGCGGCTCCTGCACGATGCGAACCTGGGCGCCGATCGGGCCGTCGTAGCGCAGGAGCTCCTCGACCGCGGCCGGCGCGAGCGAGGGATCGGCGCGCAGCTTTTCCAGCTCGCCCGGGAAAGCGAGCAACGAGCGCAGCCCGTTGGCGAGGTGGTGCGTGGTGGTCTCGTGCCCGGCGAAAAGAAGGAGCATGCAGGTGGCGACGAGCTCGTCCTCGGACAGACGCTCGCCGCCTTCGTCGAGGGCCACGAGCCCGGTCAGAAGGTCGCGCTGCGGGGCCGCGCACCTCGCACGCACGAGCTCGCGGAAGATTTCCGCCATCTCCTGCGTCGCTGCCGCCGCGCGCTGGTACTTCTCCGGCGCATCGCGCGAGCTGCCGATGAAGAGCGCCATCTCGTCGGACAGGCGCTTGAGGCGCCCGAGCTCGTCGCGCGGCACGCCGAGCATGTCCATGATGACGAGCGCCGGCAGCGGGCCGGCGAAGTCGGCGATGAAGTCGAACTCCCCCCGCTCGCCGATCGAGTCGAGTAGCCCCTGCGTCAGGGACTCGATGTTCGGCCGCAGGGCGTGGATCGAGCGCACGTGGAACACCTTGGCCGCGAGCCGGCGCAGCCGCGTGTGCTCCGGCGGGTCGCGGAAGACCATCCAGAGCGTGAGGTATCGGGCAAGCTCGGCGACGCGTTGCGCCTCGGGCGGCGGCAGGGTCGCGAAGAACGGCCGCAGGCGGTCGGACGACATGCCAGCGGTGTCGAGGCAAGCCCGCTTCACGTCGTCGTACCTCGTCAGAACCCAGGCCTTGAGCCGCGGACTCCAGTGGGCCGGATCCTCGTCCCGCAAGCGCCCGTATAGGGGGAAGGGGTCGGCAAGAACCTCGGGATCGTTCGGCAAGTAGTCGAGAGTGACCACTAACTCTAATACTTGTAGTCTATGCTGCTAAGCACAAAGTTCTTGACTTTAATAGAGATCGGTCTACAATCAATTTTGTTGCGATGCACAAAACACGGATTCTTAGACCCTCAGGAGAGACTCAAATGTACGTGACCCCGGAACAGATTCAAACCGCCAACAAGGCGAACGTCGAGGCGCTGCTCGCCGTGGCGAACGCGCAGTTCTCGGCCCTCGAGAAGCTGGCCAACATCAGCGCGGGCGCCGTGAAGAGCGCATTCGAAGACTCGATCGCCAACACCCGCGCCCTCCTCGGCGCGAAGGATGTGCAGGAGTTCGTGACGCTGCAGAACTCCTTCGCCCAGCCTGCGATGGAGAAGGCGATTGCCTACTCGAAGAGCCTGTACGAAGTCGCCACCGAAGCGAACGCCGAGTTCAGCAAGGTTGCCGAGCGCCGCGTCGCGGAGTGGAACGAGAACTTCGTCACCATGCTCGACAAGGTTTCGAAGAACGCCCCGGCCGGCTCGGACGTCGCGGTCGCCGCGATCAAGTCGATGCTCGCCGCCGGCAACTCGGCCTATGACAACCTCACCAAGGTCGCGAAGCAGGCGACCGAGATCGCGGAAGCCAACGTCGCGGCCGCAACCGAGACGGTGAAGGGCCTCGCGAAAGCAAAAAAGGCCGCCTAAGCGCCAAACCGGGCGCAGCCAAGGCCCGATCTAGCGCACGAAGCAAGAAGCAAGGAAAAGCCCGCCGCTGAGGCGGGCTTTTTCATTTGTAGGGAAAGCCGGCCGCGCGCAC
>DATADT010000450.1:0-3130 GCA_036258355.1 Burkholderiales bacterium | reverse complement strand
GAGCGGATGCCGAAGCCGCCGCCGACGTCGTGCGCATGGATGCGAATGCGCTCGGCCGGCGTGCCGGTGATCGCGACGAAATTCGGCAGCATCATCGCCATGCCCTGCGAGGGCGCGTAGACGTCGAAGCTGCCGCTCGCCACGTCGTAGGCGATGACACAGGCCTTGGGCTCCATCGGAGTTCCCGAAACGCGCGTTGAATCGAGATCGAGGCGCGTGACGTGCGCCGCGCGCGCGAATGCCTGATCGGCGGCCTTCTCGTCGCCGTACTCGTAGTCGAAGGCCAGGTTGCCCGGGATGCCGTCGTGCAGCTGCGGCGCGCCGTGCGCAAGCGCCGCATCGGCGTCGACCACCGCCGGCAGATCGCGATACTCCACTTCGATCGCCTCGGCCGCGTCCTGCGCCGCCGCGGCGGAGGTTGCGACGACGAGCGCGATTTCCTGCCCGACATAGCGCACGCGCCTGCGCGCCATCACTTCGCGGTGCGGCACCTTGATCATCGCGCCGCCGCGGCCCGGATAAGTCACCATCGGGGGCGGCGTCTTGAAATCGGCAGTGTCCTCCCCGGTGAGTATTGCTTTTGCACCAGGCATTCCGAGCGCCGCCTGGGTTCTTATCGACGAAATCTCTGCGTGGGCGCGATCGGAGCGCAGGAAGCAGCCATAGAGCTGCCCCGGGAAGTTCCAGTCCGCGGTGTACTTGCCCTGCCCTTTAAGTAAGCGGTCGTCCTCACGGCGACCCTTGAACTGCGTCACGCAGGCTGCGGGCAGGACTGCCAGGCGGCGAACTTCCAGCCCTGCGGCGTGCGCACCCACGCGTTCAGGAAAAGGAGCTTGAGCGAGCGCGGCTGGCCGCCGATCTCGGCCTCGATGGCGGCTTTCCCGCGCACGAGTGCCACGTCGCCGAAAAAACGCACCTGGCGCTCGCTGCAGGCTGCGCTCTTGTATTTCACCTTGCCGGACTTCATCGACTCGAGCCAGCTCGCCTTGGTGTCGGTAAGCCCGGAGGAGTGCGTATAAAGCAGCTCGTCGTGCACCATCTTCTCGAGCGCAACGAAGTCGCGCGCCACCATCACGGCGAAGCGCTTGTCTTCCAGGCCCAGGATTTCCTTCTCATTCATGTCCATACCTCCTTTGCGACTTCGACCACACGCTCGAGCTTGCGCCACTGCTCGGCCTCGGTGAGCCGGTTGCCGTGGTGCGTGCTCGAGAAGCCGCACTGCGGCGACAGGCACAGGTTTTCGATCGGCACGTACCTGGCGGCCGCGGCGATTTGCCGCTTGAGATACCTCTTGTCCTCCAGCACGCCGGTCTTGCTGCTGACGAGCCCCAGCACCACCCGCTTGCCCTTCGGCACGAAGCGCAGCGGCTCAAAGCCGCCGGCGCGCTCGGTGTCGAACTCCATGAAGAAGCCGTCGACGCCGCTGGAGAACATCTGCTCCGCCACCGGCTCGTAGCCGCCCTCGGCGACCCAGGCGCTCTTGAAGTTGCCGCGGCAGGTATGCATGGTGATCGCCATCGCGGAAGGTTTTGCTTCGACTATCTTTCTGATGGTATTGGCGTAAATGCCGGGCAATGCCGCCGGATCGTCGCCGTTCTTCCGGCACGCTTCACGGATCTTCGGGTCGCAGAGGTAGGCGAACGAGACGTCGTCGAGCTGGAGGTAAGTGCACCCGGCTCTTCCGAACGCGGCGATCGCGGCGCGGTAGGCCGCGGCCGCGTCGCTCCAGAATTCCTCCATGTCGTCGTACGCGACGCCGGCGCGCCCGGCGCGAAGGTGCAGCATGGAAGGAGACGGAATGGTGAACTTCGCGGTCCGGCTTGTCACCGACTTGAGAAAAGCAAAATCCTCAACCATGACGGGCTTCGAGTAGCGCAGCTTGCCGGTGACCTTCGGGATCGGCGGCTGCTCCTCGGTGCCGGCGAACTTCGGCCCCGGGTTCTGAGTCACTGTCACGCCTTCGAGCTGCGAAAGGAAGTCGAGGTGCCACCACTGGCGGCTGAACTCCCCGTCGGTGACCGACTCCAGGCCGATCGCCTCCTGTCTTGCGACCACCTCGCGGATCTTGTCCTTCAGGTTCGCGGGGTTTAGTCCCGCCGGGCGAAGCAGGCTGCCGACGTGGTCGGCACGGAACGGGGGTCTCATCCTCTGGCGGCGATGCTACCATCGCGCGCATGTGGCGCGCGGTGCTCCTCGCCTGTTGCCTGGGTGTTTCGCAACCCGCGGCGGCGCAGGAAGGCACCATCCGGATCGTGCTCGGCTTTCCCGCCGGCGCGTCGAGCGATCTGCTCACGCGGCTGCTCGCCGACCAGATGCGCGCGGCGCTCGGCCGGGCGGTGATCGTCGAGAACCGCGTCGGCGCGGGCGGCCAGATCGCGAACGAAGCGGTGAAGAGCGCCGCGCCCGACGGCCACACGCTGCTCATGACCCCGGTCGCCACGATGGCGATCTACCCGCACACATATCCGAACTTGCGCTACGACCCGTTCAACGACTTCGAACCGCTTGCACACCTCGCGAAATTCCAGCTCGCGCTCGGCGTCAGCGCCAAGGTGCCGGCGGCCACGCTCGCCGAGTACGTGGCGCTGGTGAAGAAAGACCCGAACGCCGGCTACTACGCATCGGCCTCGGCGGGCAGCATCCCGCATTTCTTCGGGGTCATGTTCGGGCGCGCCGCGGGCATCGACATGACCCACGTGCCTTACAAAGGCACCGCGCCGGTGCTGCAGGCGCTCGCCACCGGAGAGATTGCCGCGGCGAGCACGCTCGCCGCCGACATCGGCGCGCTGGCCCGCGCCGGCAAGGCGCGCATCCTCGCCACCACCGGCCGCAAGCGCTCGCCTGCGTTTCCCGACGTGCCGACCTTCCGCGAATCGGGCTACGACATCGAGGGCACCGGCTGGTACGGCCTGTTCGCGCCCGCGGCCACGCCGACCAAGGTGGTCGCGCGCCTTTCCGCGGCGGCGGTGGACGCGATGCGCGCGGCGCAGGTGCGCAGCCGCCTCGAGAGCCTCGGCCTCGAGCCGACCGGCCTCGGGCCGCGCGAGCTCGCCGCCATCATGAAGCGCGACTACGAACGCTGGGGCCCGGTGATCAAGGCGTCGGGCTTCAAGGCAGAAAACTGAACATC
>DATADT010000449.1:0-2448 GCA_036258355.1 Burkholderiales bacterium | reverse complement strand
TCCTCGCCCGCCACGACCGACTTGGTGAGCGCCTCGTCCATGCCGCGGAACGCCTGGCCCATGGCCTTGCGCATCGTGCCGCCGCTCGCCGGCGCCGCGGCCGCCATGCCCTCCGTCATCGCGCGCACGACCTCGCGGATGCCCTCGCGGTCGAAGCGGCGGTTCGAAAGAGCGCTGAGAGTGAGGTCGCGAAAGCGGCGCCTCACGTCCTCGCCCGCCTTCATCGCCTCGCCGGCTGCCTGCTTGAGATTGTCTTCAACCATGGATGCGGAGGTCCTCCTCGAGCGGCGGCCCGGGGAAGTGGAAGCGCACCGGGCCGTCGGGAAGCGCGTTGAGAAACTGCTTGAGATACGGGTCTTCGGAAGCCGAAAGCTCCTTCGGCGTTCCGCTTCCGACGATCGTGCCGTCGCCGATCACGTAGATGTAATCGGCGACCTTGAGCGCCTCTTTCACGTCGTAGGTCACCACGATCGACGTCAGCCCGAGCGCCTGGTTGAGGCTGCGGATGAGCTCGACGATCTGGTTGAGCGAGATCGGGTCGAGCCCGGCGAAGGGCTCGTCGTACATCATCAGCTTCGGGTCGGTGGCGATGGCGCGCGCGAGCGCCACGCGGCGCGTCATCCCGCCCGAGAGATCGGCCGGCATCATGGCGTGCGCGCCGCGCAGACCGACCGCGTGCAGCTTCATCAGCACCAGGCGCCGGACCAGGTCTTCGGGCAGATCGAAGTTTTCGCGGACCGGGAAGGCGATGTTCTCGTACACCGAAAGGTCGGTGAACAGGCCCGAGGTCTGGAACATCATGCCTATCTCGAGCCGCAGCTTGTAGAGCTCCTCGGTCGGCAGCTTGTGCACGTCCTTGCCCTCGACCTTCACCGTGCCGCGCTGCGGACGCAGCTGCGCGCCGATGAGCTTCAGCAGGGTGGACTTGCCCGAGCCGCTGCCGCCGAGGATCGCCACCAGCTGGCCGCGCGGGATGTCGAGCTCGAGGCCGCGCAGCACCTCGAGGTCGCCGAACGAGAAGTGCAGGTTCCTGATCTCGACGGCATGCTTCATGCAACTACTATACGCCCAATGCACCCGTACGCCGCGCTCACGCCGGAAGTGGTGCTCGACGCGCTCGCCGCGCTCGGCCTGCGCCCCGACGGGCGGCTGCTCGCTCTGTCCAGCTACGAGAATCGCGTCTACCAGGCCTGGCTCGAGGACGAGACTGCGGTGGTGGCGAAGTTCTACCGGCCGGGGCGCTGGAGCGACGCCCAGATCGACGAGGAACATGCTTTCGCGCGCGAGCTCGCCGAGCGCGAAATACCGGTAGTCGCTCCCACCCACAACGCGAGCTTTGCCGGCTTCGTCTATGCCGTCTATCCGCGCTGCGGCGGCCGCACCCCCGAGCTCGGAGACCTCAATACGCTCGAATGGATCGGCCGCTTCCTCGGCCGCATCCACGCCGTAGGCTCCACGAAGAATTTCAACCATCGGGAAAGCCTGACCGTGCAGACCTTCGGCCATGACGCGCGCGCTTACCTGCTCGAGCACGACTTCGTTCCGGCGGACCTTCTCGACGCCTGGAAAGCCGTTACGGAACAAGCATTGGAGAGCGTCGAGCAGTGCTACGCGCGTACTGGAGAGATTAGAAGCATTCGCCTGCACGGCGACTGCCACCCGGGCAACATCCTCTGGACCGTCGAAGGGCCGCATTTCGTCGACCTGGACGATGCGCGCATGGGTCCGCCGATGCAGGACCTGTGGATGCTCCTCTCCGGCGATCGCGCCGCCATGTCCGCTCAACTGAAGAAGGTATTGTCGGGCTACGAGCAATTCATGGACTTTGATAGGAAGGAATTAAATCTTCTCGAGGCGCTGCGGACGCTGCGCCTCATCCACTACTCGGCGTGGATCGCGCGCCGCTGGGACGATCCGGCCTTTCCTGCGGCGTTCCCGTGGTTCAACACTCAGCGCTACTGGCAGGACCGGATACTTGAGCTTCGCGAGCAGATCGCGTTAATGCAGGAGGAGCCGCTCGCGGTCGATTAGGGAAACTCTGAAGAAGCGGCAAGTGGTCCTTCCCGCGAAGGCGGGAACCCATGATTTTCAGAAAGAAAAACTGGGCCCCGCCCCCGACTGAAGCACTCGGGGGTGACGTTCCTTCGCGGGGGCGACTTCTCCAGACCTTCCTTAGGCGCTGCGCATGCGCTTCGAGGCGATGGTCAGTAGATCGTCCTCGCAAGAAGGAGTCCCGTAATAACCGCGCCGCAGGTCGCGACCAGTCCCGGGACCATGAAGGAATGATTGAGCACGTACCGGCCGATGCGCGTCGTGCCGGACAAGTCGAAGTTGATCGCGGCGATCAGCGAGCCGTAGGTCGGAATGAAGAAGTAGCCGTTCACCGATGGAAACGAGGCGATCAGGAACTGCGGCGGGATGCCGAGCGCCACGCCGAGCGGCATGAGC
>DATADT010000448.1:0-2371 GCA_036258355.1 Burkholderiales bacterium | reverse complement strand
AGGTCGTTGGTGTCGCGCGCCCGGGCCATGACGGCGCGGCTCTCCGGGAGGCGCTTCGCGTAGATCGACGCGAGCATCCCGCCCAGCGCGACCGATGGCGGCTCGGCCGCGCTCACCAGCACCACGAGCCGCGTCTTGCGGTGGACGTCCCACTGGCGGTAGGGCGAATGCGCGGTGAGCCCGAGCCAGAGGCCGGCTGCCGCCATGACGCGCAGCATCCGCCGCCGGCTCATCGGCAGCCTAGCGGTCATGGTCGTCATCCTTGCCGCGCCGCTCGTCGAACACGCCCAGATCGAGGATCGCCGACACGGCGAAATTGGGCACGTCGACCAGGTTTCCGATCCGCAGATCGACCGCGACGCTCGCGAGCACGTAGGCCTGCTCGCGCGTGAGGCCCTTGTTGCGGTGGATCCACTCCACCATCTGGAGCAGCGCGTCGCGCGCCGCGAGCGTCACGTCCTCGGAGAGGTTGGAAAGCGGGCCGATTTTCGTGCCGTCGAGATAGGCGTGCGTCGGCGGCACCACGCCTTCCGGCTTGATCGGGTAGCCGACGGTCGCGTAGAACTTGCGCGGCGCGAGGCGCTTGAGCTGGTCGCCGCCTTCGTAATGGGGCTGGGTAATGCGCCGGCCGAGTCCCTTGCGCACGTCGACGCGCACTGTCACCGTCGCGTCCATCTCGATCGCGGTGCCGGAAACCTCGCCGTCGCCCTGTGCGAAGTGCACGTCGCCGATGGAAAGCAGGCAGCCGTCGACGAAGCAGGGAAGCAGCAGCGTGGTGCCGACCTGCATCTGCTTCACGTCCATGTTGCCGCCGTTCTCGCGCGGCGGGATCGTGCGCAGGCAGCGATCTTGGTGGCTGCCCGCGACCCCGCAGACGGGCGTCGGCAGCGCATCGAGCGGCTGTGGGGGCAGAACCACGCCGCCCGCGGCGGCAAGCTGCGCTTCGCGCTGGAAGAACTTCTGCGTCTCGGCCGGTCCAGGGGCAACGCCGATGGTTCCCATGAAGCCGTCGAAGCGGATGTTCACACCGTGCATGTCGGGCGAGGTCGCGCCGCGCCGCGAGAGATCCCAGCGCACGATGAACGCCTCGGTGAAAACGTCGCGCAGGAAACCGAAGCCCGGCACGACGATGGTGTAGCCGAAGTCGTCGGGCTCGATGTCGAGCAGCGTCACGGCGAGCACGTCGCCCGCTTCTGCGCCGCGCACGTAGAGCGGCCCGGTGAGCGGGTGCACGAGGTTGAGGTTGAGCGCGACCACGTCGGCCGCGGTCGAGTTGCGGTCGAGCGAGTGGTCGAACGCGTCGCGCGTTCCAAACACCACCACGTCGCCCGGATCCGCGGCTGCGACCGGCGGGATCGCGTAGTGCCAGCGGTTATGGCAGTTCGGGTCGTTCACGCAACGTTCGCCGTTTTTCGGGATGACGATGCGCTTGCCGTGCCGGTCCGTGGCGAAGCCGCTGGCGGCCACACCGGCGAATAGCAGTACGGCAACGAGCGCCTTTAGCGTTCCGGTTTTCATGGTTTGCCTCCTGTCATATCAAGGTGCGGTCGGATTGCACTTTCCTCCGTCGCCCGGCTGGTTGCAGACGTTGCTGTTGATCGCCTGGTCGACCAGCACCTGCCAGTCGTTCGGAAAGCCGGTCGGGATCGGCTGCTGACACTCAACCGGCGCGGCAGCGCAGGCGGCGTTGTTGGGCGGCGGGTTGAGCGACACGTTCCCCGCCGTTTTCATGATCTCGTTCTCCTTTCCTTCGATGGTTCTACGGCACCGCGGCTGCATTCGCCTGGTTGATCAGGAAATCCGCATCCTCCGGCAACAGCAGGCGCCGGGCGACGAGGCCGTTCGCCGCCGCGGTGACCTTGGCGACGTAGTCGGCGTGCGTCGGGTAGCGCTCCTCGTCGCCTTGCGCGGTCGTCCTCAATATTGGCGCCGATACCAGTCCTGGTATCGGCGCTTAACGCCTCATTCTCCGATTAGGGGGATGTGGAGTTGACCCGTTTCAGTGGACGGTTTAGCACTTGAGTCACAAGCGGTTATCCACAGGCCCGCGTGCGGGCGCTTCATACGCAGCCGAGCGCGCGGGCCTGTGGGTAACCGCGCGCTCGTGATTCACTGAATGACGCCGTTCGAACTCGATCGGCGAGACTCGCCCGAGGCCCGAGTGGCGCCGGGTTGGGTTGTACCAGCCTTCGATGAACTCGAACACGGCCATGCGTGCTTCGGCTTTCGTCGCGAAGCGCCGGCGCGCGAGCAACTCGCATTCGAGCGTCGCGAAGAAGCTCTCGCACATCGCGTTGTCGTACGCATCGCCTACCGTTCCCATCGACGGCCGGACCTTGGCCTCCTGGCAGCGAAGGCCGAAGGCGATCGA
>DATADT010000447.1:0-3851 GCA_036258355.1 Burkholderiales bacterium | reverse complement strand
CGGCCTAAGCGCGTCCGTCGAACTGTTGCGGGACCGCCACGGTATCCCGCACATCTATGCCGCCTCGCTCGAGGACGCTCACTTCGCGCTCGGCTTCGTCCACGCCCAGGACCGGCTCTGGCAGATGGAGATGAACCGGCGCATCGGCTCGGGGCGCCTCGCCGAGATCCTCGGCGCGAATGCCCTCGAGGCGGACCGCTTCATGCGCACGCTGGGGTTGCGGCGCGTGGCCGAAGCGAACCTTGCGCGCTACGACGCCGAGACGCGCCGGCTGCTGGACGCCTACGCAGCGGGAGTGAACGCCTACCTAGCTCAACGCCCAGTCCTCCCGCCCGAGTTCTGGCTGCTCGGGGCGACTCCGGAGCCGTGGACCCCGGTCGACTCAGTTGTCTGGACCAAGGTCATGGCGTGGGACCTCGGCGCCAATTGGCGCTCGGAGCTGCTGCGCATGCAGCTTTCGCGCGTTCTCACGACCGAGCGCATCCAGGAGTTCCTGCCGCCCTATCCGGGTGATTCGCCGCCGCGCCTCCCCGACCTGCAGGCTTTCTATTCAGGAATCGAGAAGAAGCCGGGTCAGACCCCGGTGTTTTCGGAGAGCGGCTTTCATCGCGGATCCAACAGCTGGGCGGTTTCCGGTGCCCGCACTGCGACCGGTAAGCCGCTCCTCGCCGCCGATCCGCACCTCGGCCTTACGGCCCCGCCGGTGTGGTATTTCGCGCACCTGCACGCCCCAGGGATCGATGCGATCGGCGGCACGCTGCCGGGCGTGCCGGGGGTGCTCATCGGACGGAACGACCGCATCGCGTGGGGGCTCACGACCACGGGGGCCGACGTCCAGGACCTCTACCTCGAGCGCCTCGATAGCGATTTTTCTACGCACGAGGAAGTGATCAAGGTGCGAGGCGGGCCGGAGGAGCGCATTACCGTGCGCCGCTCGCGCCACGGCCCGATCATCTCCGACGTGTCGCGCGCCGCGCTCGACGCGGCGCCGCGCGGCTACGCGATCGCGCTCGCCTGGACCGCGCTCGCCGAGGACGACGTCACGATGCAGGCGGCGCTACGGCTTGCGCGGGCGGGCGACTGGAACGAGTTCCTCGCCGCCGCACGCTCGCTGCACGCCCCGCCGCAGACCGCAAGCTACGCCGATGGCGCCGGCAACATCGGCTTCGCCGTCGCCGGGCGCATCCCGGTGCGCAAGCCAGAGAACGACCTGCGCGGCCTCGCCCCGGCGCCCGGCTGGGACGCGCGCTACGAATGGAGCGGCACCATCGGCTTCGACGAGCTGCCGCGTGCGTTTAACCCGCCCGGCGGCACCGTAGTGCTTGCGAACCACAAGACCATTCCGCCGAAGTATCCGCGCCACATCACCTACGAATGGCAGCCGCCTTACCGTGCGAGACGGATTGAAGAACTTTTAGGCTCGGGCAAGCACGATCTCGAAAGTTTCAAGCGCATGCAGTCCGACGTCGTGTCGCTTGCAGTACGGGAGCTGCTACCCCGCTTTCTTTCCGCTCGTCCCCACAAGGAGCTGCAAGCCTGGGACGGCACCATGGCCGCGGAGCGCGCCGAGCCGCTCATCATGGTGGCCTGGTGGCGCGAATTCGCGCGCGCGCTGTACGCCGACGAGCTCGGCCCGGGCTTCCGCCCGAGCTGGAGCGCGCGCGCCGTTTTCCTCGAAAACGTGCTCGCCGGCCAGCAACACTGGTGCGACGACGTGCGGACGAGCCTAGTGGAAAGCTGCAGTGCGCTCCTTGAAACCTCGTTCGGGAAAGCGATGCAGGACCTGAAAACGCGCTACGGCGAGCACTGGAGCTGGGGCGTGGCGCATGTCGCGCGCCATCGCCATCGCCCGTTCTCTCGCGAGCCCTGGCTTGCGCGCATCTTCGACATCCGGGTGCCGAGCGGCGGCGACGCCTACACCGTGAACGCAGGCGCGAGCGACTTCCACGACGAGGCCGAGCCGTACGCCAACCGCCACGCCTCGAGCCTGCGCATGATCAGCGATCTCGGCGACCCGCAGGCATCGGTGTTCATCCATTCCGGCGGCCAGTCGGGCAACCCGCTCTCCCGGCACTACCGCGATTTCGCGGCCGCCTGGGCGCGCGGCGAATATGTGCCGATGATCACCGAGCGACGACGCCTCGAGGCCGAAGGCGCTCAGCGCCTGGTGCTCACGCCGCGCAAGTAAAGATTGTTCGCCACCAGCGCGCCGATCACCACCGCCGCGCCGGCGAGCTCGATCGCGGCGAAGCTCCGGCCAAGCGCTGCCTCGATCGAGAACACGCCGACCGGGATCAGGTTGAGCATCAGCATCGCGTTCAGCGGGCCGAGGGCGCGCGCGCCGGCGTTGAAGCCCAGCACCCCGAGCACCACCGTGCAGACCGAGAAATAGAGGATCTGCCACGCAACGTTCGAGAGCTCTTCGATTGAAGGCAGTACCGCAACCCCGACGCCAAGCGCAATCGCGTTCGCCATGGCAAGCCCGAGCGCGCCGGGAATGCAGGTCATCACGGTGAAGCGCAGCGGCGACCAGCCGGGAAAGCGGCTCGCCGACAGCGTATAGCTGACCCACGAGACCGCGCCCAGGAAAACGAGCCCGTCCCCGAGAAGATTTCCGCCGGCGAGCGCGTTCGCCGGATCGCCTTTCGTGATCACCAGCACCACGCCTGCGATCGCGGCGCCAACGCAGGCGAGCGTGAATCGCGCCGGGCGCTGGCCGTGCACCAGCCAGACCGCGAGCGCCGTGAGCGGCGACTGCAGCGCGAGGATGATCGAGGCGTGTTCCGGGCGCGTGTACCCGAGACCCAGCCAGACGAACAGGTTGAACCCCGTGATGCCGACCATGCCGGAGAGCACCGCGGCGGCCAAGCGATCGCCGAAGCGAAGCGAGTCCCGGCCCTCGAAGGCCGCGAGCAGCAGCACGAACAGCGCGATGCCGAGCGCGTAGCGCACCGTGCCGAGCGCGAAAGCGTCGAGCACGGGCAGGGTGCGCTTGGCCACCGAGAAAAGCGGTGTCCAGCACGCGATCGCGAGCGCCATCCAGCCGAGGCCGCGAACCAGAAAAATCGGGGTCAGAGCCCGATTTCCCCTAGCGGGAGCAAACTACCCGAAATCGGGCTCTGACCCCGATTTTTTCTAGGCAGCCTTTTTCTCCTCGCGCAGCGCGCGGCGCAGGATCTTGCCGACGTTGGTCTTGGGGAGGTCGGAGCGGAACTCCACGTACTTCGGGCGCTTGTAGCCGGTGAGCTCCTTCTTGCAGTGCTCGAGGAGGTCGTGCTCGGTGAGCTGCGGGTCGCGCTTCACGACGAAGATTTTCGGCACCTCGCCGGAATGCTCGTCGGGAACGCCGATCGCGGCGACCTCCAGCACGCCCGGATGCATCGCGACCACCTGCTCGATCTCGTTCGGGTACACGTTGAAGCCCGACACCAGGATCATGTCCTTCTTGCGGTCGACGATCCGGATGAAGCCCTTCTCGTCCATGATGCCGACGTCGCCGGTGTGGAAGAAGCCGTCTTTCCCGATCGCCTTGGCGGTTTCGTCGGGGCGCTGCCAGTAGCCCGCCATCACCTGCGGGCCGCGGATGCAGATCTCGCCCGGCTGGCCGAGCGGCACGTCGCGGTCGTTGTCATCGCGCAGCACGATCTCGGTCGAGGACATCGGAAGCCCGATCGCGCCGCTGAACTCGGTCGCGTTCACCGGGTTCGCCGTCGCCGAGGGCGAGGTTTCGGTAAGCCCGTAGCCTTCGATGAGCGGCGTGCCGGTGACCTGCTTCCAGCGCTCGGCCACGGCCTTCTGCACCGCCATGCCGCCGCCGACCGCAAGCCTGAGGCTCGAGAAATCGAGCTTGG
>DATADT010000446.1:0-3199 GCA_036258355.1 Burkholderiales bacterium | reverse complement strand
CGCGACACGCCGTGCCTCGTGCTCTACACCTCGGGCAGCACCGGCCAGCCGAAAGGCGCGGTGCATCTGCACGGCCACATGCCGTGGACCGTGGAAAGCGTGGCGCGCAAGGTCTACGACCTGCAGCCCGACGATCGGCTGTTCTCGGTGCCGCGGCTTTTCTTCGCCTACGGCCTGGGAAACAGCCTGTCGATCCCGCTCGGCAGCGGCGCCTCCACGATCCTTGTGAGCGAGCGGCCGACGCCGGCGCTGATCGCCGAGGTGTTCGAGAAATACCGACCGACCGTGTTCTTCGCCGTGCCGACGGTCTTCCGCATGCTGCTCGAGCACGCGCGGCAGGGAAACAGCGTGGACGCGAGCTCGATCAAGTTCTCGGTCTCGGCGGGCGAGGTGCTGCCGGTCGCGACCTGGAACGAGTGGAAGGCGCTCACGGGCAGCGAGATCCTCGACACCATCGGTACCACCGAGCTGCTGCACGCGTTCATCCACAACTACCGCGACCGCAACCGCCCCGGCAGCTCGGGCGTCGTGCTCGACGGCTACCAGGTCAAGCTGACCGACGACAGCGGTGCAGAAGTGAAAGGCGCCGGGCGCGGATACCTGCATGTGCGCGGCGGCAGCGCGATTCCGTACTACCTGAACAAGCCCGAGAAGACCGCGGAGGCGATCCGCGACGGCTGGGTGCGCACGGGCGATGTCTACCGAAAGGACGAGGACGGCTTCTACTGGTTCGAGGGCCGCAGCGACGACCTCTTCAAGTGCTCCGGCCTCTGGGTCACGCCCGGCGAGGTCGAAGAAGCCGTGTGCCGACACCCCGGGGTGATGGAAGCGGCGGTGATCGCCGAGAAGGACGCGAACGGGGGAACGATCCCGGCCGCCTACGTCCTGCTGCGGCCCGGCTACTCCCCCGGAGACGCTCTTTCAGCGGAGATAAGAGAAGTAGCAGCAAAGACGCTGCCGCGCTACAAGCGGCCGCAGCGCATCCACTTCATGAAAGAGCTGCCGCGCACGCCGACCGGCAAGGTGCAGCGCTTCAAACTGCGGCAGATGGCAGCCGCGAGGTAAGGCGCATTACTGGACGACTTCATCGGCGCGCACCAGCACGGCGCCGGGGATGGAAAGGCCGAGCGCTTTCGCCGCCTTCAGGTTGACCGCCAGCTCGAAGCGCGACGCCTGCTCGACGGGAAGCTCCGCAGGACTCGCGCCCTTGAGGATCTTGTCGACATAAGTCGCCGCGCGATGGAAGTTGTGCGCGAAATCCACGCCGTAGCTGATCAGCCCGCCGGCGTGGACGTACTGGCGGTGGCCGGAGATGCACGGCAGGCGATGCCTGGCGGCAAGCGCGGCGATTCTCTCCTGCTCCGGGTTGAACGCGGGGTCGGTGAGCGCGATGGCTCCGCGCACCTTCTCTCTGACCATCAAGTCGAAGGCGGCCTCGATTTCGCGCGCGTTGCGCGCCGATGCGCGCAAGACCCTGACGCGGGCCCGACGCGCGCCATCGTCGATGCTTGCCAGGTAGCTGGCATGCGACGGGTTGCCCGGGTTCATCAACACGCCGACGTGCGTGAGGCCGGGGACCGCGCTCAGCAGCGTGTCCAGCAACTTGAACCCCATGTCGGCGGCGACGTCGGTCAGGCCGGTGATGTTGCCGCCCGGTCGCGCGAGCGAACGCACGAAGCCGCTGCCGACCGGGTCACCCGCGGTCCCGATGACGATCGGAATGCTCGTGGTGGCTTTCTGCGCCGCGGCGACCGTCGGGCCGCCGGCCGCAAGGATGACGTCGACCTGCAGCGCGACCAGCTCGGCCGCGAGCTGCGGCAGCCTCTCGTAGTCGCCGTCGGCGGAGCGGTACTCGACGACGAAGTCCTTTCCTCTGACGTAGCCGAGCTCGCGCATTCCGGCGAAGAAGGCGGCGAACGAGGGGTCGGCGTCGAGCGAGGGTACCTTGCGAGCCGAAAGAACTCCGATGCGGTGGACCTTGGCCTGCCGTTGCGCGCGGGCAATAGGCGGGCGGACGCCGTAGACCGCGAAGACGGCGAGCAGGGTGCGCCGTTTCATCGAGTACGATTCTACGGTGCTCAGCCTCAGGGGGGTGACGAAACGCTTCGGTGCGCGCACCGTCCTCAACAGCGTTTCGCTCGAGCTGGCCGCCGGGGAATACATCGCCATCCTCGGCGAGTCGGGGATCGGCAAGTCGACGCTGCTCAACGTGATCGCCGGCCTGGAACCCGTGGACCATGGAAAGATTCTTTTCCAGGATTCTGAAATCACGAACCTGAGCGACGACGCGCTCACCGCCCTGCGGCGCGACCACTTCGGCTTCGTGTTCCAGGCGTTCCACGTGCTGCCGCAGCTCACGGTGGAGCAGAACGTCGGGCTGCCGCTGCTTCTGCGGGGAATCGAAGACGAGGCGAAGACCCGCGGCATGCTCGCCGCGGTGGGCCTCGCCGGCCGGGAGCACAGCGCGCCGCGCGAGCTCTCCGGCGGGGAGCTGCAGCGCGTCGCGATCGCGCGCGCGCTCGTGGGCCATCCGAAGCTCGTGCTCGCCGACGAGCCCACCGGGAACCTCGATCCGGAGAATGCGCGGCAGGTCTTGCAGCTGTTCAGGGAAGTCGTGAAAACCCGGGGCGCGGCGGCGATCCTCGCCACGCATTCCGAGAGCGCCGCCGCGGGCTGCGACCGGCGCTACCGGCTCACCGGCGGGGGACTGTCCCCGATTACCTGAAAAGCCTGCGCGCCGGGAACGGCAGAGCCTTGGCGCCGAGCGCTTCCTCGATGCGCAGCGCCTCGTTCCATTTGGCCATGCGCTCGGAGCGCGCGAAGCTGCCGACCTTGAGTTGCTGGACGCCCCAGCCGACCGCGAGGTGCACGATCGACACGTCCTCGGTCTCGCCGGAACGCGCCGAGACGATCGCGCGGTAGCCCGCCTCGCGCGCCGCGTCCCGGCAGGCAAGCGTCTCGGTCAGCGTGCCCACCTGGTTGGGCTTGAGCAGCACCGCGTTGCACGCGCCTGCAGCGGTTTTGATTCTTTCTGAACGGGTGACAAAGAAATCATCACCGACGACCTGGATCCCCGCCGCCTTCGTAAAGGCCCGCATCGCAGCGGCATCGTTTTCGGCGAACGGGTCCTCGATCGAGACGATCGGATAGCGCTCGATCCAGCGCATCCACATCGCGTGCAGCTGCTCGGCGGAAAGCG
>DATADT010000445.1:0-10347 GCA_036258355.1 Burkholderiales bacterium | reverse complement strand
ATCTGGTAGCCGTTGGTCACGATTCGCGTCCCCGGCCGCAGCCGCTCGAACTTGGGCTTCAGCCGCTCCAGGTTGTCGGGCAGAAGGAACAGCGCGAGCACCGTCGCTTTGGAGATGTCGGCTTCGAACATGTCGCCTTGCACGAATCTGGCGCGGTCGGCAACACCCTCGGCGGCGGCGGCGCGGCGTGACACTTGCACGAGATTCTCGTCGTACTCCACCCCGAGCGCCCGCGCGCCGCGCTTGGCGGCGGCGATCACGCTGCGGCCGTCGCCGGAGCCTAGGTCGATAACGAAGTCCTTGGGCGTCACCGCCGCCATGTCGAGCATCCTTTCGACCAGGGTGGGCGGCGTCGGCACCCAGATCACGTCCTTACCAGGCTGCCCGACGTAGGGCTCGCTCGGGGCGGCGGGCTGGGCGCTCGCCGACAGTGCAACAAGGAGACTGACGATAAGAAGAAGTGCGCGGGTCATCATAGTGAAGGTTAACGCCCCAGACTGGTGGCTTGTTCCAGTGCGGAATAGTCTTGCCGGAGCGCGGCAGATCGCCCTAGCATCAGTGTCTCAGGGAGGTCATCCATGTTCAAGGCTGCGTTCGCAGCAGCGATTTCGAGCCTTTTTTTCTGTTCCGCCGCCAGCGCGCAGGCACCGAAGTCGGTCAAGGTGCAGTCGACCTGGCCGGCCAGCATCACGCTCCAGGATCACCTGCGCATTCTCGCCGAGCGTATCGACAAGCTGACGCAAGGCTCGGTGAAGGTCGAGACCCTCGCCGCCGGGCAGATCGTGCCGCCCTTCGAGGTGCTCGACGCCACCAACAAGAAGGTGCTCGACGGCTTCCACGCCATTGCGTACTACTGGGTCGGCAAGAATCCCGCGGCGGCTCTCTTCGCCGGGCCGCCGGGCGGCCCCTTCGGCATGGACCACATGGACTTCCTCGGCTGGCTGTACGTCGGCGGCGGCCTCGAGATGTGGCGCGACTTCTACCAGAACGATCTGAAGCTCAACGTCATCGTGTGGCCGGCGCACCCGTCGAGCCCGCAGGCGCTCGGCTGGTTCAAAAAGCCGCTCAAGGGCGTGGCCGACTTCAAGGGCCTGAAGTGCCGCCAGACCGGGCTCAACGCCGAGGTCTACGCCAAGCTCGGCCAGAGCGTGGTCAACATGGCGGGCGGCGAAATCGTGCCCGCGGCGCAGCGCGGGGTCATCGATTGCGCCGAATGGGTCGGCGGCGTGGAGGACCTGCGCCTCGGCCTTCCGGGCGTGTTCAAGTACCACTACACCCCCGGCATGCACGAGAACAACTCCATCGGCGAGTTCGGCCTGAACCTCGACGTGTGGAAGGGTTTGTCGCCGCAGCAGCAGGAGGCGGTCAACTCGGCGGTCAAGGACACCTTCATCACCTGGATCACCCGCTGGCAGAAGCAGAACGCCGACGCGATCGAGGAGATGATCAAGAAGCACGGCGTGCAGATTCGCCGCACGCCGCCCGACATCCTGCTCGCCTCGCTCAAGGCATGGGACGAGGTGGCGGGCGAGCACTCGTCGAAGCATCCCACCTTCAAGAAGGTGTACGAATCCCAGCGCGAGTACGCTGCCAAAGTGGTCCCGGCGAAGCGCTACATGTTCCCGCCGTACTCTTTCGCGGCGAACTATTACTGGCCGCAGGAAGGGGCGGCGGCCACGGCGAAGAAGGATGTCAAAAAGCCCTGAGCAGGAAACCCTGCGCTGGCCCACGAACCTCGACCGGGCCGGAATCGAGCGCCGGGTCATCGAGGTGCGCGAGGTGGCGCGCAAGAACGCGCTGCCCGAGATCGTGGGCTTCTTCGAGGGTGTCGAGCACATGAGCCCGGCGCAGATCGGCGCCAACGTAGTCGCCGCGCTCACCTGGCTGCAGGACAAGCCTCAGCACCGCGCGCTCACCATGCAGCTCGAGATGGTGGCGATGAACCTGAAGAACCTGAAGTAGCGCGTCTGAATTACTCGAGCGCCCGCCGGATCGACTTGTCGGTCTTGTCGGCGGTGCGCTCGACGAACTTGCCCGCCCGGGTGGCCGTCCTCTCGGCCCACTTTCCGGCCCGATGAGCGGTGTTCTCCACCGCCTGGCCGGCCTTTTTCGCCGCGCGCTCAATCTTGTTGGGCTTGTCCTCCGACGCAATGGTCGTGGAGGCAAACGCGATGGCCACCGCCAGCGCTGTAGCCGTTATGCGACGCCAAATTGCGGAATCTTCGACTCCTATTGCCGCCATGGGGTTACGTCTCCCGGTTACATTCTATGGGAGGAACACGCCATAACTGCTTGTGTCTGACGACATTAACGAAGTCCGCGAGTACTACGCCACACTTCGCGAGCTCATCATCCTCCATCCCGGCGGCTGGGACGACGCCGAATCGCGCGCCCGGGCCGAGCAACTCTGCCGCGCAGGGATGGCGGCAGTGGACGATGGGGAGTGCCATGAGCGCCTTGCCGCGGTGCAAAAGCAGGCGGGCGAACTCTATTCGCGCGACGCTCATCACAAGTGGGCGCGGCGCTCGACGAGCGGCGCCGACTACCTGCGGCTCCAGATCCTGATCGCGCTCGAGGCGCTGAAGGCCCGGCTCGCTTTACTCGAAGCGCTGCCGCGAGCGTGAGGGCAAGTCGCTACCGGCACGTTCCCTGCTCTAGCAGGGCATGCGCCTGAAGTCGTGGCTGAAAGATATCTGGTCGCTATTCAAGCAGGCCTTTAAAGCTTGGTCTGACGACTTCGCGCCTAGCATGGGCGCGGCGCTTTCCTATTACACGCTGTTCTCGATCGCGCCGCTCCTTCTCATCGTGATCGCGGTCGCCGGCTGGTTTTTCGGCGACGACGCGGCGCGCGGCGAGCTCACCGCGGGGCTACAGGGCCTGATGGGCGCTGAGGGCGCTCGGGCGATCGAGGACATGATCGCTAATGCGTCGAAGCCGACCGAGGGCATCGTGGCCACGGTGGTCGGAGTGTTTGTCCTGATCATAGGCGCGACCACCGTGTTCGGCGAGCTGCAGAGCGCGCTCGACCGCATCTGGCGTGCGCCGGCGCGCGAGAAGGTGAGCGGGCTGTGGCGCATCCTGCGCGCTCGGCTGCTCTCGATCGGCATGATCCTCGGCATCGCGTTCCTGCTCATGGTGTCGCTCGTGCTCGACGCGCTGCTGCAGTCGCTCGGCAAGCTCTGGGGCACGGGCGGCTGGCAGGTGGTGGCGCAGGCGGTCAACACCGTGGTCGGCTTCGGCCTCACCACCACGGTGTTTGCCCTGATTTACAAGCTCATGCCGCGCGCGAAGATCGAGTGGCACGACGTCTGGATCGGCGCGGCGGTCACCGCCGTGCTCTTCACCGTCGGCAAGTTCCTCATCGGCCTCTACATCGGGCGCAGCGCCGTCGCCTCCTCGTTCGGCGCCGCCGGCTCGCTCGCGGTGGTCATGATCTGGGTCTACTACTCGGCGCAGATCTTCCTTCTTGGTGCCGAATTCACGTGGGTCTACTCCCACGCGCACGGCTCGCGCCGCGGGCAGAAGCGTCCGGGCGCGGTGGAAGTGGAACAGGGGAAGACGGTCGCCGAGCGTCCGCCGATGCCATCTCCGGTGCGGATCGCTCCGGCGCCCCTGCCGTCGCTTCCCGCTTCCACCGACCTGCCGGTGCACAGGAGAAGGCCGCTCGTCTCCTTCGGGCTCGCCGCCGTGGCCGGCGCGATCGCCGGCGTTCTTGTCGGCAACCGGCCCGAGTTCATCTTCCATCGCGCGCGTCCGCGACTTTTTTCACGCCTCTGGTAGTTTGGAATTCCGCTATCCTCCCCGTCCATGGGAGGTGCAAAGGCCGTCGTAGCCGCGGTCGTGCTCGCCATTGCCGGCTGCACGGGCTACTGGCTTTACGTCGAGAAGCAGAAGAAGGAGCAGCAGAGCCTCGTGGTCGCGCTGCTCGGCGAGACCACGAAGCAGCTGCGGCAGGCGCTGAACGGGCTGCCCGCGCCCGACGTGGTGACGAAGATCGACGGCAACCTCAAGCTCGCCAAGGCTCCGCATCTTCCGGAGCTCGCGAGTGCGGCCGAGCACTACATTCACGGCGCACGCGAGATCGCGCGCCGGCGCACCGACGCCGAGCGCCTCGCACGCGAGGCCGCGCTGAGCCGCCGCGCGCTCGCCATGCACATGTCCGCCGCGAGCTCGCGCGACACCTACTGGATCCGCGTCGCCTCCGACCTCAAGAAGCGCGTCGAGCGCGACCACTTCGATCTGGACACCTCGCTCAAGGCGCTGTCGCACCTCCTGCACACGCTTCCGGAGACGCAAAAGCAGCTCACGCCGCACGTCGACGCCTCGCTGCTGCTGGAGGACGGCGAGCGGCGCAAGGCGCGCGAGCGCGCCGAGCAGGACGCGAAGCGGGCCGCCGACGAGCTGGAGAAAGTCCGCCGCTTCGCGCTGCCGAAGTAGATGTGGCGCAAGTGGTGGCTGCTCTTCACGGTGATCTGGGCCGTAGTGGCCGCCCTGCAGGTTGCCGTTATCCTCGGAACTTCTGAAGAGACCGAGAAGGCGCTCCAGCCGCTACTCCTCGGAATTGGCGTCCCTGCCGTGCTTTACTTTCTCGGCTGGCTCTGGGAGCGCCTAAGGCGCAAATCCTAATTCGGGGCCAGGGTGGGAATTACGACCCCGAATTTACTTGGCCGCTACGGCAGCGGCCAGTGAAGTAAGCAGCTTCTCAAGCTTGCGTGCGTCGGCATCGAAGCGCCGGATGCCCTCCGCGAGCTTCTCGGTCGCCATGGCGTCCTCGTTGTGCATCCAGCGGAAGCTCTTCTCGTCCAGCTTGAGCTTATCGAGCGACTGGGCTTGCGCTTTTTCCGGAGAAAGCTTCCTCGGAACGTCGCCCTCGGCCTTGGCGAGCGTTTCCAGCAGGTCGGGCGCGATGGTGAGGAGGTCGCAGCCTGCGAGGGCGAGGATCTGGGCGGTCTTGCGGAAGCTCGCGCCCATCACCTGGGTCTTGTAGCCGTGCTTCTTGTAGTAGTTGTAGATGCGCGTCACCGAAGCGACGCCGGGATCTTCCTCGATCGGGATATCGTCGACCTTGCGCGCCTGCTTATGCCAATCGTAGATCCGGCCGACGAAGGGCGAGATCAGCGTCACGCCGGCATCCGCGCACGCGACCGCCTGGGCGAACGAGAAGAGGAGCGTCATGTTGCAGTGGATGCCCTCGCGCTCGAGCTGCTCGGCGGCCTTGATGCCCTCCCAGGTGCTCGCGAGCTTGATCAGCACGCGGTCGCGCATGATGTCGGCTTCCTCGTACAGGGAGACAAAACGTCGAGCCTTCTCGATCGATTTCGAGGTGTCGAACGAAAACCTCGCGTCCACCTCGGTCGATACGCGCCCGGGGATGTGCTTCAGGATTTCGCAGCCGAAATTCACGAACACGCGGTCGACGTCGCGGTCCATAAGGTGGCGAAAACGCGGGTCTTCCGCCGAAGCGAGAAGAAGCGACGGATTAGTCGTTGCGTCCTGCGGCTTCCAGCGCGCGACGGCCTCGATATCGCCGCTGTCCGCAACGACAAGCGATTGTTTGCGCAGGGAATCGAGCTGCGTGGTCATGACAATCTTTTTAGGCGGGGCGTCGGTGCGACTTAGTGTGCAATCATGCCTGCTGCAGTGCAAGGCCTCGTCGCAACGAATTATCGCGTAAGAACGGGCGCGTTTTTGTACAGCGCGCTCGTTGTAGGCGTCGTGCTGTGGGAATGGGGCGCCGGACCGCTCGCCTGGATGCTTCTCGCGCTGCAGTTTCTGGCGTACCCGCATGTCGTGTACTGGCGCGCGCGCTATTCGCCGCATCCGCCGCGCGCGGAGCTCCAGAACCTCTATCTCGATGCCTTGCTCCTTGGCGCCTGGTGCGCCGGCCTCGGTTTTCCGACCTGGATCGTCTTCGGCATGACCGGGGCGACGACGTTGAACGCGGTCGTGAACCGCGGCCTGCGAGGGCTCGCCTTGTCGCTCGCGTGCAGCGCGGCCGGCGCGGCGCTGTGGATAGCGGCGGGCGACGTGGACTACACGCCGCAGACGAGCGACTTGGTGACCGCGCTTTGCGTGATCGGCTCGTTCGGCTACCTCGCCGCCGTAGGGTACGTAGTGCATGCCCAGAACCGGCGCCTGGTCGCGGTACGCGACGCGCTCCGCCGAAGCGAGGACAGCTACCGGCTGATCGCCGAGAACGCGGCCGACCTGATCGCCATGGTCGACCCGGACTGCCGCTGGCTCTATACCAGCCCCTCCTACCAGCGAGTGCTGGAGCCGGCGGCGCTCGAGGTGGGCGCCGACGCCTTTCGCAAAGTGCATCCCGACGATGCCGAGCAGGCCCGCAGTGCGGTGGCGCGCGCCGTGGTGAACACCGGGCCGCGCGAGGTCGCGATGCGCCTCGTCGACAAGGAAGGCCGCGTGCGGCAGTACCGCACCCGCGTCCAGGCGCTGGAAGGGGGCGCGACGCCGAAGCGGGTGCTGCTCGTGTCGCGCGACGTGACCGACCTGCGCGAGAGCGAAGAGCGCGTGCTCCTCGCGGCGCACGCCTTGGAAGGAATGACCGAGGCGATCGTGATCACCGCTGCCGACGGAACCATCATCACGGTGAACCGCGCCTTCTGCCAGCTCACCGGCTTCAAGCGCGATGACATCCTCGGTCAGTCCGAAAAGCTGATCCGCAACGCGCTTCAGCCGCCGGAGTACTACGACGAGACCTACGCGGCGGTGCTACGCGAGGGTTACTGGTCGGGGACCACCTGGGCGCGGCGCAAGAACGGGTCGGTGTACCGGGAGTGGCGCTCGATCCGCGCGGTGCGCGATTCAGGCGGCGTGATTACGCATTTCGTCACGGTCGCCTCCGAAGTGGGCGCCCAAAGACCGGGCACGGAATCGACCAATCCCGGGCTTAGGGGTTGAAAACCAAGGATTTAGGGGTTTTTCGGGTGTAGACTTGCAGATAAGAAGAATTCCAATCTCCAGGTCATCAGGAGTGCGCGTTGCAGCCGACAGACATCAGGAACCCCGACTACTTTCATAAGGTTGTCGATTGCCAGTGGGCCTGCCCGGCCCATACCCAAGTCCCTGAATACATCCGGTTGATCGCAGCCGGGCGTTACTCCGACGCCTACATGGTCAATTGGCAGTCGAACGTCTTTCCCGGAATCCTCGGCCGGACCTGCGACCGGCCGTGCGAGCCCGCGTGCCGGCGCGGGCGCGTCGAGGACAAGAACGCGCCTAAGCCCGAGCCGGTCGCGATCTGCCGCCTGAAGCGCGTGACGGCGGACTACAAGGACAACGAGGACATCGCGAAAAGAATTGCCGTTCACAAGAAAACGAAATCGAACGGCAAGAAGATCGCTTGCGTGGGCTCCGGGCCCGCCTCGCTCACCGTGGCGCGCGACCTCGCGCCGCTTGGCTACGAAGTGACGATATTCGAGCAGGACGCGCGCGCCGGCGGCATGATCTGGTCGCAGATCCCGCGCTTCCGCCTGCCGCTCGAGGTGATCGACGAGGAAGTGAACTACATCCTGGATCTCGGCGTCGCCTTCAAGCAGCGAAAAATAACCTCCATGAAGGAACTGATGCGCGAAGGCTACGACGCCATTTTCGTCGGCTGCGGCGCTCCGCGCGGCCGGGACCTCGACATTCCCGGCAGGAAAGAGGGCGCGACGAACATCCACATCGGCATCGACTGGCTCTCGTCGGTGTCCTTCGGTCACACGACCAAGATCGGCAAGCGGGTCATCGTACTCGGCGGGGGCAACACCGCGATGGATTGCTGCCGCACTTCGAGACGCCTGGGCGGGGAAGACGTCAAAGTCATCGTCCGCTCGGGCTTCGAGGAGATGAAAGCGAGCCCGTGGGAGAAGGAGGATGCCATGCACGAGGGCATCCCGATCCTCAACTATCTCGTGCCGAAAGAATTCGTCGTGCGGGACGCAAAGCTGACCGGCATGACGTTCGAGAAGGTGCGGGCCGTCTACGACGACAAGGGCCGCCGCAGCCTCGTCTCCACCGGCGAGCCCGACCAGTTCTTCGAGTGCGACGACGTGCTTGTCGCGGTGGGCCAGGAGAACGCGTTCCCGTGGATAGAGCGCGATGCAGAAATCGCCTTCGATAAGGACGGTTTACCGGTTCTGAATCAAAAAACGTTTCAATCCACCGTGCCGAATGTTTTCTTCGGCGGCGACTCGGCATTCGGTCCGAAGAACATCATCTGGGCCGTGGCGCACGGCCACGACGCAGCGGTTTCCATGGACAAGCTGCTCAACAAGGAAGACCCGAGCGAGCGGCCGGCGCCGGGCGTCTCGCTCATGTCGCAGAAGATGGGCATCCACGAGTGGAGCTACGACAGCGAAATCGTGACGGATCAGCGCTACAAGGTGCCCTGGGCCGACCTCAAGGCCACGCTCAAGAACGTGAAGATGGAGGTCGAGCTCGGCTTCGACGTGGCGACCGCGTGGAAGGAGGCGCAGCGCTGCCTTAATTGCGACGTGCAGACCGTGTTCACGGAGAAGCTCTGCATCGAGTGCGACGCCTGCGTCGACATCTGCCCGATGGACTGCATCACCTTCACGCTGAACGACGAAGAGAAGGTTCTGCGCGGGAAACTGAATGCTCCCGCCAAGAACCTGACGCAGGACTTGTATGTCTCTTCCGAACTGAAAACAAAAAGGGTGATGGTCAAGGACGAAGATGTCTGCCTGCACTGCGGCCTGTGTGCCGAGCGCTGTCCCACGGGGGCCTGGGACATGCAGAAATTCCTGATCGACATGACCTATGCAGGAGATGGTTGCCGGACAAAGAAGGTTCTTCCGCTGAAGGCCGCATGACGTGAAAAGAATAGAAGCGGTCAACGATTTCGTAATCAAGTTCGCCAACGTCAACGGCTCGGGCTCGGCCTCGGCGAACGAGCTCTTCGCGAAGAGCTTCCTGCGCATGGGGATCCCCGTGTCCCCGCGCAACATCTTCCCGTCCAACATCCAGGGCCTGCCGACCTGGTACGAGGTGCGCGTCACCGAGAAAAGCCATCTCGGCCGCCGCGGCGGCTGCGACCTCATGGTGGCGATGAACCCGCAGACCTGGAAGCAGGACGTGGCCGAGATCGACCCAGGCGGCTATCTCTTCTACGACAACACCAAGCCACTGCCGAAGTCCAGGTTCCGCGACGACATCCACGTCATCGGCGTGCCGCTCACCGAGATCTGCAACGCCACCTATACCGATGCGCGCGAGCGTCAGCTCTTCAAGAACATCATCTACGTCGGTGCGCTCGCCGGCATGATGGGCCTCGAGCCCGAGGTGATCGCCGAGCTGATCGGCGAGCAGTACAAGGGCAAGGAGAAGCTCCTCAAGCCCAACCTTAACGCACTGCAGTTGGGGTTAAGTTTTGCGAGAGAAAATCTTCGTGACGCGATGGGGCTCAAGGCCCGGCGCGCGCAGAACGTCGGCGACAAGGTCTTCATCGACGGCAACTCCGCCGCGGCGCTCGGCTGCGTCTACGGCGGCGCGACGGTGTGCGCCTGGTACCCGATCACGCCCTCTTCGTCGCTTGCGGAGGCTTTCCAGTTTTATTGTTCTAAATTAAGGGTAGATCCCACTACTAAGAAGAACAAATTCGCGATTATCCAGGCCGAGGACGAGCTCGCCTCGATCGGCATCGTGACCGGCGCAGGCTGGAACGGCGCGCGCGCTTTCACCGCGACCGCCGGCCCGGGAATCTCGCTCATGTCGGAATTCATCGGCCTTGCCTACTTTGCCGAGATTCCGGTCACCATCATCGACGTGCAGCGCGGCGGGCCCTCTACCGGCATGCCGACGCGCACTCAGCAGTCGGATGTCCTCAAGTGCGCCTACGCCTCGCACGGCGACACCAAGCACGTGCTGCTTTTCCCCGAGGACCCGTACGAGTGCTTCGACATGGCGGCGCAGTCGCTCGATCTCGCCGACCGTCTGCAGACGCCGGTCTTCATGATGACCGACCTCGATATCGGCATGAACCAGCGGTTGTGCAGGTCGTTCAAGTGGGACGACTCCCGCCAGTACGACCGCGGCAAGGTGCTCTCGCGCGAGGAGCTCGAGGCTGGCAAGGAGTTCGCGCGCTACAAGGACATCGACGGCGACGGCATCCCGTACCGCACGCTCCCGGGCACGCACGAGACCAAGGGCGCGTACTTCACCCGCGGCACCTCGCGCGACCCGCAGGCGGCGTACTCCGAGGCCGGCCCCGACTACGTCTACAACATGCAGCGGCTGCAGCAGAAGTTCGAGTTCGCCAAGGGGCTCGTGCCGAAGCCGGTCCTGACCCCGGCCAAGGTCCCGGCGCGCTTCGGCTGCATCTATTAC
>DATADT010000444.1:0-7133 GCA_036258355.1 Burkholderiales bacterium | reverse complement strand
GCGTTTTGCGGCAGCCCGGCGATCGCCGGGGGCTTGGCCGCGGCAGCGCCCTTTTCCGGCTGCTTGGGCTTCGCGGTCATGAACGGGATCGGCGTGCGGTTGAGGTAGAAGGCGATCGCGAGCGACACCGCAAGCCCGATCAGCACCCCGACGCCCATGCCGGCGAGGAAGTTGCCCGCCTCGCCCTTGCGCGGCTTGTGGGTCATCGATTGCGACATCCGCATTTACATCTTCTCCGGGGCGCTGACGCCAATGAGCGACAGCCCGCTGGCTAGCGTCTGGCGCACCGCTGCGCAAAGGGCAAGCCGCGCCGTGCGCAGCGCCTCGTCGTCGACGAGGATGCGCTCGGCATTATAGTAGCTGTGAAACTCCGCCGCGAGGCTGCGCAGATAGAACGTAATCGAGTGCGGCGAGAGCTCGCGCGCGGCTTCGGCAACCAGATCGGGAAACTCCCCGATGCGCTGCGCGAGTGCGAATTCCTTCTCGTTCGTGAGTGGCGACAGGTCGGCCCTGCTCAGTTCGCCCGGCTTGCCTTTCCATTGCGCGAAAACGCTGCAGACTCGGGCATGGGCGTATTGCACGTAATAGACTGGATTCTCCTCGGTCTGGGCGCGGGCGAGGTCGATGTCGAACACGAAATCGGCGTCGGCGCGCCGTGAAAGCAGGAAGAAACGCACCGCGTCGCGCCCTACCCAGTCAAGCAGGTCGCGCAGCGTGACGTAGGAGCCGGCGCGCTTGGAGATCTTCACCTCTTCACCGCCGCGCATCACGCGCACCATGCTGTGCATCACGTAGTCCGGATAGCCCGGCGGCACGCCGACGTTGAGCGCCTGCAGGCCGGCGCGCACGCGCGCCTTCGTCCCCATGTGATCGGTGCCCTGCACGTTGATTACCTTGGCGAAGCCTCGTCGCCACTTGGTCAGGTGATAGGCGATATCGGGCACGAAATAGGTGTACGTGCCGTCTGACTTGCGGATGACGCGGTCCTTGTCGTCGCCATACTCGGTGGTGTGCAGCCATAGCGCGCCGTCCTTCTCGTAGGCCTTGCCGCTCGCGATCAGCGCCTTGACCACCTCGTCGACCTTGCCGTCGGTGTAGAGGCTCGATTCGAGGTAGTAGACATCGAACTTGACGCCGAATTCGCGCAGATCGATGTCCTGCTCTTTGCGCAGATACTCCACGGCGAATTTGCGAATCGCCTCGAGGTCGTCGAGATTGCCGCGGTACTGCTTGCCAATTTCTTCGATGTACTCACCTGCGTATCCGTCGGCAGGCCAGCCTGTGTCGCCCGGCTCAAGCCCGCGCGCGCGCGCCTGCACCGATAGCGCGAGGTTGTGGATCTGGGCGCCGGCGTCGTTGTAGTAGAACTCGCGCGTGACCTTGTCGCCGCGCGCTTCCAAGATCGCGGCGAGCGCGTCGCCGATCGCCGCCTGCCGGCCGTGGCCGACGTGCAGCGGCCCGGTCGGGTTGGCCGACACGAACTCCACCTGCACCGCGAGCGGCTTGTCTTTGCTAGCGCGTCCCCAGCTGGCTCCGGCAGCCAGCGCGGCCTGGATGGCCGCGAGCTTTACTTGCGGTCTCAACCGGAAATTGATGAAGCCGGGCCCGGCGATCTCGTAGCCGGCAAAGAACCTGCCGAAGTCCGGGAACGCCGCGATGGCCTTGGAAGTGAGGGCTTCGGCGAGCTGGCGCGGGTTGCGCTTCAGGCGCTTGGCGAGTTGCAGCGCGATCGAGCAGGCGAAGTCGCCGTGCTCCGGCTGGCGCGGCTTCTCGAACACCACCTCCAGCTCAGGATGGTCCGGCGCCTCTTTCGCGAGCGCTTGCCGGTACGCTTCGGCGAGCCGCGCTTTCGGATCGGAAGTCACTGAAAAGCCAGGAATTCTAATCGAACTCGATCGGGTCGACGTCGAGATGCCAGCGAACCTGGCGCGGCGCTTCTTCGAACAGCGTTTTTGAGAGTGCAGCGAGGAATTCCTGCAGCGCGGGCCGGGACGCCGATTGCATGACGAGCTGCGCGCGCTCCAGGCCGGCCCGGCGCGTAAGGACATGGGGAACCGGATCGAAGACGCGCACTTCGTCCGGCGCAGGCACGGCTGCCGCGGTGCGCCTCAGAAATCCGAGCGCGGTCTCGAGCTTCGGCGCTTCGGCGCGAAGCGCGGCCTCGAACACGAAAGGCGGGAAGCCGGCATCGCGGCGCTCTGCAAGCTGGGATTGCGCAAACCCGGCGTAGTCATGGCGTGCGAGCGCAGCGAAAAGCGGGTGGCCGGGGTACCGGGTCTGAATCAGCACTTCGCCCGGTCGCTCGCGCCGGCCGGCGCGCCCCGCGACCTGCGCGAGCACTGCGAACAGACGCTCGGGCGCACGGTAGTCGGTGGAAACGAGCGCGGTGTCGGCGTTTAACACTGCGACGAGCGTGAGCGCGGGAAAGTCGTGTCCCTTCGCGAGGAGCTGCGTGCCGACCAGGATGTCGGCTTCGCCGCGCCGGATACCTTCCAGCGTGCGCGAGAGCTCGGCGCGCCGTCGCGCGCTGTCGCGGTCGATGCGCACGACGCGCGCGCCGGTGAAGCGAGCGGCGAGCGTTTCCTCGACGCGCTGCGTGCCGCGTCCGACCGGCTTGAGGTCGACGTTGCCGCAGATTGGGCACGCGCGCGGGATTCCCTCTTCGGCGCCGCAATGATGGCAACGCAATCTGCGGTCCGCGGCATGCAGCACCATCCGCGCGGTACAGCGCCCGCACCCCGCGGTCCAGCCGCACGCCTCGCACGCGAGTACCGGCGCGTAGCCGCGGCGGTTAATGAACACGAGGCTCTGCTCGCGCTGGGACAGGCGCTTTTCGATCCTCTGGAGGATCTTCCTTGTGAAGCCGTGCTCCAGCGGATCCTCGCGGACGTCCACCGTACTCACCGTAGGAAGTTGCGCGCCGGGTGAGGCCCGCTCCGGCAGCTCGAGCTTCTCGTAACGGCCGAGTGTCCAGTTGTGCCAGGTCTCAAGCGAGGGAGTCGCGGTGCCGAGCACGACGGGGCAGCCGGCCAGCTTCGCGCGATAAACTGCGGCGTCGCGCGCCGAGTAGCGCAGTCCTTCCTGCTGCTTGAATGAGGTGTCATGCTCCTCGTCCACTACGATCAGCGCGAGCTTCGGGAGCGGCGCCAGCACCGCGAGCCGGGTGCCCAGCACGATTCCCGCCTCGCCGCGCGCCGCAGCGAGCCAGGCGCTCGTTCTCTCCACATCCTGGAGCCCGCTATGCATCAGCGCGAGGCGCGAGTCGGGAAAAGCTTCCCGAAACCGCGCTTCGAGCTGCGGCGTGAGGCTGATCTCGGGAACGAGAACGAGCGCCTGCATGCCGCGCTCCAGGGCCTTTGCCACGAGGTGAAGATAGACCTCGGTCTTGCCGCTGCCGGTAACTCCATGGAGCAGGAACGCGTTGAAGCCGTCGGCGACCCGCTGCACGACGCGAGCCTGCATGTCGGTGAGCTGGTGCTTTGCGACAAACCGCGCGCCGCTCGCGTGCGGCTCCGCCTGCGGTTCCGGCTTGAGCACTTTGCGCGGCAGCGGCTTGATCGAGCGCAGCCGGGGCGGAAGCGCGCCGATCACGGTTTCGCCGAACGGCCGCTGGTAGTAGCCCGAAAGAAATCGCATCAACGAAATCCAGTCGGCTGGAAGCCGCGGCGCATCGTCGCGCAGCGCCGCTAACGGCTTGATGCGCGCAACCGGAATCTCCGGCGCTACGCGCTCTTCCACCACGACGCCGATCTTTTCCTGCGTTCCAAAGCGCACGGCGACACGATCGCCGATGCGCGCTTCGATACCGTCGGGCAGCGAATACTCGAAGAGCTTTTGCAGCGGCACGTCGAGCGCGACTCGGACACAAGAAAATTCCCTGTCCGGCAAGGACTTAGTGTTTGTGGATAAACCTGTGGGTAAGCGTTTCATCCTCGTATCACATCGTCCGGGTACAGGGCGGCGTCCCGGGCGCTGCTGACCCACGGGGCCGGTTTACGCTGAGGATTCAGTAGCTTAGAACTCCCCGCGCAGGGAAGGGGCAGGGTGTCGGTAAACCCCCTGCCAACGCCCAAGAATGTGTATAAGTCAAGGCCGGATATGGGCGCTGTAAGCGCGCACTTCGTCTACAAGCGCGGCCACGGTATCCACCGGAGTCCGAGGCTGCAGTCCATGGCCGAGATTGAATATGTGGCCGGGCTCGCGACCGAAGCTGTCGATCACCTTGCGCACCGCCTCTCGCACACGCACGGGCGGTGCGAACAGCGCAGCCGGATCCAAGTTGCCTTGAAGCGCGACGCGTCCGGCGGCAAGCCGGCGTGCAGCGCGAGGATCCGAGGTCCAATCGAGCCCGACCGCACTGCAGCCGCTCTGCATCATCGCGGCAAGCCACGGGTTGCCGCCCTTCGTGAACAGGATCGTCGGTGCTCTGCGGACTTTCTCGAATATTTTCCTTGCATACGAAAGAGAGAAAGTCTCGTAGTCATCATGAGTGAGGATGCCGCCCCATGTGTCGAACAACATCACCGCATCCGCACCAGCGTCGATTTGGGCGTTCAGGTAATCGGCAACGGCTGTGGTATTGACCTCGAGGATGCGGTGCAGGAGGTCGGGACGCGTATGCAGCAGCGTCTTTAGCATGCGCCAATCGTCGCTTCCCGAGCCTTCGACCATGTAGCAGGCGAGCGTGAAAGGGCTTCCGGAGAACCCGATAAGCGGCACGCGACCTGCGATCGCCGAGCGGCTCTCGCGCACCGCGTCGAGCACGTACTTGAGTTCGCTCGCCGGATCCGGCGCGGCAAGCTTTCGGATGTCGGCCTCATCGCGCAGCGGCCGCTCGAAGCGGGGGCCCTCGCCTTCGGCAAAGGCGAGGCCGAGGCCCATGGCATCGGGAATAGTCAGAATGTCCGAGAATACGATCGCCGCATCGAGCGGAAAGCGCTCGAGGGGCTGAAGCGTGACCTCGGCGGCGAGCGCCGGCGTCTTGGCGAGCTTGAGGAAGCTTCCCGCCCGCGCGCGCGTCGCATTGTATTCAGGAAGGTAGCGGCCCGCCTGGCGCATGAGCCAAACCGGCGTGTAAGGCGTCGGCTGGCACGCCAGCGCGCGCAGCAGCGTGTCGTTTTTCAGACCAGCCTGGCGATGTACTTCCACTCGCTCTCCGTCACGGGCGTGATCGACAGGCGGTTGCCGGGCCGCAGGAGCCGCATGCCGGCGAGCGCCTTGTGCCGGCGCAGCTCGGCGAGCGGCACGAGGTGCGTCTTGCGCAGTGCGCGAACGTCGACGTTCACCCAGCGGGGGTTGTCTTTTCTTGACTTCGGATCGTAATAGGGACTCTTGCGGTCGAACTGCGTCTTGTCCGGATACGGAGCCGAGGCGACTTCGGCGATGCCCGCGATGCCGGGCTCCGGGCAGCTCGAGTGATAGAACAGCACTCCGTCGCCGATGCTCATCTCGTCGCGCATGAAGTTGCGCGCCTGGTAGTTGCGTACTCCGCTCCAGGGCGTCATTTGCCGGGGAGACGCCAGCACATCATCGATCGAGCACTCGTCGGGCTCGCTTTTCATTAGCCAATGCTTCATGGGACTTTTCTGAACGTCTTGCGCTTTTGCGTCAGCGAAAACGCCTTGTGGTTCTAGCGGTTCCCCGCCTGTGGCGGTGGGCCCGGCTCCCGAACCCTGCTAAACAGGGTGGTCGCTTACCGGTCACATCAGGTTCGTCCGGCACGCGCGAAGCGCGGGGGACGATCGCAACAGTGACGCTGGATCCGCAACCTAAGGAAGCTATCGGTTCGGAAAAATTGGGCCCTGTCGCGCACCGCAGGGAACCAACTCTTTTTTAGAACAACTTCTCCTGCTTTGCAATCGCCGCGTCGATCTGCGATTCAAGCGCGACGAGGCGCCGCTTGGCCTGGGCTAGATCGAAGCCGGCGCCGAGCTTCATGCTAAGCAATTCGTGCGCCACGTTGAGCGCGGCCATCACCGCGATGCGCTCGGCCCCCATCACTTTACCGGCCTTGTGGATCTCGTTCATCTTGGCGTCAAGGTAGGCGACCGCCTGCGTCAGCGCCTCGCGCTCGTGGTCCTCGCACGCAACGCGGTAGCTGCGGCCGAGGAGGCTCACTTCGATGGTCTTCGGCTCGGGCACGGATCAGCCGGGCAGGCGCGCGAGGAGCCCCTCGAGGCGGGCTTTGGCGCCGTCGATCTTCTCGTGCAGGCGCTTGGCGTCGCTGCGCGCAGCCGCGAGCTGCTGCCTTAGCTCGACGTTCTCCGCGCGCAGCCGCTCGCAGAGCGATACGAACTGCGCGACCTTGGCCTCCAGGGAACTGAACTCGGTCTCCACGCAGGCCGCACTATGTTGCAGAAATCGAGCCGCGTCAACTAATAAGGCCGCATTCTGCATGTACTTCATGACCTTCTCGGGCGCGCTTCGTCCAGCGCGCGGCAGACGTGCTCGGCGCCGTCGAGAAGCCGCGGCGTATGGCGCTGGATGAGGTCCGCGGGCACCACGAAAAGGCGGCTTCCCGGCAACCAGCTCGGCGGCTGCGCACCCGGCCGGCTAGTCAGGATGACCTCCGGGGCCGCGCGCAGAACTGCCTCAGGGTCCACCTCGGGCGCGATGAGCGGCAAAGCGCCAAACACGTTCTCGCCGCCGCAGAGCGCGATCACCTTGCTGATCACGTGATCGCCGTTCACCGTGAGGAGCGGCCGGTCCCACACCTGGTAGAACACGCGCACCTTCGGCCGCCCGGCGTAGCGCTTCTCGAGATCGGCTTTTCTCGCGCGAAAAGCGTGCGCCGCGCGCTCGGCCTGCGCGGCCGAGCCCGCGAGCACGCCGAGTCGCTCGAGCGTCGTCGCGATGTCCTCGAGCTCGCGCGGCTCGGAGCGGAACACCGGTATCTTGAGCTCCGCCAGCCGATCGATCGCCCGCACGCTGCCCGGATTGGGCCATGCGACGATCAGATCAGGCCGCAGCGCGAGCACCGATTCGAGATTGATGTGCGCATCGCTTCCGACTCTCGGCAACTCGCGTGCCTCCGACGGGAAGTCGCTGTACTCCACCGCCCCGACCATGCGCGCGCCCGCGCCTGCGGCGTACACGAGCTCGGTCAGGTGAGGCGCGAGGCTGACGATGCGGAT
>DATADT010000443.1:0-2468 GCA_036258355.1 Burkholderiales bacterium | reverse complement strand
GCCGCCGAGCGCTTTCCTGCGCTCGTGCAGGTACTTCATCTCCGGCGAATCGGCCGGCGGCACGTAGAACGGCAGCTCGTCGAGCTTGTCGTCCGGGATCGGGATCGCGAACTGGTCGCGCATCTCCTTGATGGTCGAGGTATCGATCTTCTTCAGCTGGTGCGTCGGGTTCTTCGCCTGTCCCTGCTTGCCGAGGCCAAAGCCCTTGATGGTTTTCGCGAGGATCACGGTCGGCTGGCCCTTGTGCTTCACCGCCGCCGCGTAGGCCGCGTAGACCTTGTGCGGGTCATGGCCGCCGCGGTTAAGCCGCCAGATGTCCTCGTCGGTCATGCGCGAGACCATCTCGAGCAGCTTCGGGTGCTTGCCGAAGAAGTTCTTGCGCACGAAGACGCCGTCATTCGCCTTGTAGTTCTGGTACTCGCCGTCGACCGTCTCTTCCATCACGCGCAGCAGGATCCCGTCCTTGTCGCGCGCGAGCAGCGGATCCCAGTACGAGCCCCAGATCACTTTGATCACGTTCCAGCCGGCGCCGCGAAAATCTCCCTCGAGCTCCTGGATGATCTTGCCGTTGCCGCGCACCGGGCCGTCGAGGCGCTGCAGGTTGCAGTTGACGATGAAGACCAGGTTGTCGAGCTTCTCGCGCGCCGCGAGCCCGATGGCACCGAGCGATTCGGGCTCGTCCATCTCGCCGTCGCCGCAGAACACCCACACCTTGCGGTTCGCGGTGTCGGCGACGCCGCGCGCCTGCAGGTACTTCAGGAACCGCGCCATGTAGATCGCCTGGATCGGCCCCAGGCCCATGGACACCGTGGGGAACTGCCAGTAGTCGGGCATCAGCCACGGATGCGGATACGAGGACACGCCCTTGCCGTCCACCTCGCGACGGAAATTCAGCAATCTGTCCTCGGAAAGCCTTCCCTCCATGAGCGAGCGCGCGTACATGCCCGGCGACGAGTGCCCCTGGAAATAGACGAGGTCGCCGCCGTGCCCGTCGTGCGGCGCGTTCCAGAAATGCTGCTGCCCGGTGCCGACCAGCGTGCCGAGCGAAGCGAAGCTCGCGATGTGGCCGCCGAGCTCGTCGTCGTTCTTGTTGGCGCGCGCGACCATCACCATCGCGTTCCAGCGGCAGATGGAGCGGATGCGCTCTTCCAGCGCGACGTTCCCCGGCGAGCGCTCCTCCATGTGCGGCGGGATGGTGTTGATGTACGCCGTGTTCGGGGAGAACGGGATGTAGGCCCCCGAGCGGCGCGCCTTGTCGATCAGCCGCTCGAGCAGGTAGTGCCCGCGCTCCGGGCCTTCCCGCTCGAGCACCGACTCGAGCGCGTCGAGCCACTCCTGGGTCTCTAGCGCGTCTGGATCATTTGCGGCGGGAAATTGCGGTACGGCTGACATGGCGCGCGGCTCCGATGTTGTGCGGCGGGGGGCGCGGCTAGCTTAACCAGAAAAAGGGCCCAATGCTAGACTGCGCCGCCCCCATGCCGGCCCGGATCCTCGACGGAAAATCGCTCGCGGCGCGGCTTCGCACCGAGATGAAGCTGCGGGTGGACGCGCTTGTGCAGCGCGGAGCAAGGCCCGGTCTCGCCGTGATTCTCGCCGGCGACGACGCCGCCTCGCGCGTCTACGTGCGCAACAAGACCCTCGCCGCCGCCGAGATCGGCGTGCATTCCGAGCTTCACGACTTCAAGCAGGACGTCGCCGAATCGGCTCTGCTTGAAAAAGTGGATTCCTTGAACCGGGATCCGGCCGTTCACGGCATCCTGGTGCAGCTGCCGCTCCCCAGACAAATCCATGCTGCCCGCGTGCTCGAAGCGGTGGCGCCCGCCAAGGACGTGGACGGCTTCCACGAGGCGAACCTCGGCGCGCTCCTCTCCGGGCGGCCCGGCGTCGTGCCGTGCACGCCGCTCGGCATCATGCGCCTTATCGAGCACGCCGGCGTGCCGCTCGCCGGGCGCCACGCCGCGGTCGTGGGGCGCTCGAACATCGTCGGCAAGCCGGTGGCTCTGCTTCTCTTGCAAAAGGACGCGACCGTCACTATCTGTCATTCGAAGTCGAGCGACCTTTCGCAGATCACCCGACAGGCCGACATCCTGGTGGCCGCCGTCGGGCGGGCGAAACTCGTCGGCGCTGGCATGGTCAAACCCGGAGCCTGCGTGATCGACGTCGGCGTGAACCGCCTGCCCGACGGCAAGCTCGCAGGCGATGTCGACTTCGACGCCGTGAAAGAGATCGCGGGCTGGATCACGCCGGTGCCCGGCGGCGTCGGCCCGATGACGATCGCAATGCTCCTGGAGAACTGCATCCGTGCTGCCGCAAGAAAATAATCCCCTGCTTGATTTCTCCGGCCTGCCGCGCTTCGCGGACATCAAGCCGGAGCATGTCACGCCCGCGATCGAGCTCCTGCTCTCCGACGCCCGCTCCACGGTGCAAGCGGCGCAGAACGCCGCGCCGACGTGGGGGGCGTTCATCGC
>DATADT010000442.1:0-11802 GCA_036258355.1 Burkholderiales bacterium | reverse complement strand
CGCCGGGGCGACGACGTCATCGACCTCTCGATGGGAAACCCCGACGGGCCGACGCCGAAGCACATCGTCGAAAAGCTGGTCGAAGCGTCGCAAAGAATCGACACGCATGGCTATTCGGTCTCGCGCGGCATCCCGCGGCTGAGAAAAGCCATCGGCGAGTGGTACCGGCGCCGCTACGCGGTGGGGCTTGATCCGGACTCGGAAGCGATTGTTACCATCGGCTCGAAAGAAGGCCTCGCGCACCTCATGCTCGCGTGCCTTGAGCGCGGCGACACGGTGCTCGTGCCGAACCCGTCGTACCCGATCCACATCTACGGCGCGATCATCGCCGGCGCCGACATCCGCTCGGTGCGCATGACGCCCGGCGTGGATTTCTTCGCCGAGCTCGAGCGCGCGATCCGCGAGCTCATGCCCAAGCCGAAGATGCTGGTCATCGGCTTCCCCTCGAATCCGACGGCGCAATGTGTCGATCTCGGTTTTTTCGAGAAGATCATTGCTCTCGCGAGACAGCACGACATTCTCGTCGTGCATGATCTGGCCTACGCCGACATCGCGTTCGACGGTTACCAGGCCCCGTCCATCATGCAGGTACCGGGCGCGCGCGAAGTCGCAGTCGAGTTCTTCACCATGTCGAAGAGCTACAACATGGCCGGCTGGCGCATCGGCTTCATGGTCGGCAACCGCGACCTCGTGAGCGCGCTCGCGCGCATCAAGAGCTACCACGACTACGGCAGCTTCACGCCGATCCAGGTCGCCTCGATCGTCGCCCTCGAAGGACCGCAGGAGTGCGTGGAGGAAATCCGCAAGACGTACCAGAGAAGACGCGACGTGATGGTGAAGGGCCTGCACGACATCGGCTGGAGGGTCGAGATGCCGAAGGCCTCGATGTACATCTGGGCCAAGATCCCCGAGTCTTACGCAGCGCTCGGCTCGATCGGGTTCACCAAGCGCCTGCTCGAGGGCGCGCATATCGCGGTCGCGCCGGGCATCGGCTTCGGCGACTACGGCGACGACCACGTGCGCATCGCGCTGATCGAGAACGAGCACCGCCTGCGCCAGGCGGTGCGCGGCGTGCGCGACATGTTCAGAAAGGACGGATTACTTCGGGGCGCGGCGTGATCCACCCCAGGCCCGCCACGCTGGAAGGACACGGGGTTCGCCTCGAGCCGCTCTCGCGCGAGCACGCAGCGGGACTCGCCGAGGCGGCGAAGGACGGCAGGCTGTGGGAGCTCTTCTTCACCAGCGTGCCCGCGGTCGCGGAGGTCCAGGCCTACATCTCCGGCGCGCTGGCCGGACAGGAAAAAGGCGATATGCTGCCCTGGGCGGTGCGCGACCTGAAGAGCGGCGCGATCGTCGGCTCGACGCGCTACCACGACATCATCGCAGCGGCCGACCGCGTCGAGATCGGCTGGACCTGGTACGCGCAGCGCGTGCAGCGCACTCACGTAAACACGGCGTGCAAGCTCCTGCTGTTCACCTATGCCTTCGAATCGCTGAAGTGCAAGGTGGTGGGCCTTCGCACCGACAACTTCAACTTCCGCTCGCAGCGCGCGATCGAGGCGCTCGGCGCGAAGAAGGACGGCGTCATCCGTCACCACTGGCCGCGGCGCGACGGCACGATCCGCGACACCGTGATGTACAGCGTGCTCGCGCACGAGTGGCCGGATGTGAAGCGCCACCTCGAATTCCGCCTGAACAGAAATGAAACCGATTAACGTAGGCCTGCTCGGCATCGGCACCGTCGGCGGCGGCACCTGGGACGTGCTCAATCGCAACGCCGACGAGATCCAGCGGCGCGCCGGCCGCGCGATCCGCATCGCCGTGGTGGCAGACAAGGATGTCGAGCGGGCGAAGAACATCGTTGGGCAAAAGGCGAAGACGGTCGCCGACGCTTTCGGCGTCGTGCGCGGCGACGAGGTCGAGATCGTGGTCGAGCTGATCGGCGGCTACACCGTTGCGAAGGACCTCGTGCTCGAAGCGATTGCCCATGGCAAGCACGTCGTGACGGCGAACAAGGCGCTGCTCGCGATGCACGGCAACGAGATCTTCGCCGCCGCGCAGAAGAAGGGCGTGATGGTGGCGTTCGAGGCCGCGGTGGCGGGCGGCGTGCCGATCATCAAGGCGCTGCGCGAGGGACTTTCCGCGAATCGCATCGAGTGGATCGCCGGCATCATCAACGGCACATCGAACTTCATCCTCTCGGAGATGCGCGACAAGGGCATCTCGTTCGCCGACGCGCTGAAGGACGCGCAGCGCCGCGGCTATGCCGAGGCCGACCCGACCTTCGACATCGAGGGGGTCGACGCCGCGCACAAGCTCACGATCCTCTCGGCGCTCGCGTTCGGCATTCCGATGCAGCTCGACAAGTGCTTCCGCGAGGGCATCCAGAAGCTGACCAAGGCCGACATCGGATACGCCGAGGAGCTCGGCTACCGCATCAAGCTGCTCGGCGTGACGAAGCGGGCAGCCAAGGGCATCGAGCTGCGCGTGCATCCCACGCTGGTGCCGGCGCGGCGGCTGATCGCCAACGTCGAGGGCGTGATGAACGCGATCCTGGTGAAGGGCGACGCCGTCGGGCCGACGCTCTACTACGGCGCGGGCGCCGGCGCGCAGCCGACCGCGAGCGCGGTAGTCGCGGATCTCATCGACGTGACGCGCCTCATTACCGCCGACCCGGAGCAGCGCGTCCCGCACCTCGCGTTCCAGCCCGACCAGCTCTCGGACGAGAGAGTTCTTTCCATCCATGAAATCGAAACCTCGTACTACCTGCGCATGCGCGTGCAGGACAAGCCGGGCGTGCTCGCCGACATCACGCGCACGCTCGCCGACTCGAGCATCTCGATCGAGGCCATGGTGCAGAAGGAGCCGGGCGAGGGCGAGCGCCAGGTGGACATCGTGCTCCTCACCAACCGCGCGCTCGAGGCCGACGTGAACCGGGCGATCGGCACGATCGAGCGGCTGCCGACCGTGCTAGGCCCCGTTACCCGCATCCGCATGGAGCAGCTGCTGTGAGGGCGCTGTGCTGGCTGCTTGCCGCGCTGCTCAGCATGCCGGTGCTCGGGCAGGAGCAGCCGGTTGAGAAGAAGCCGGTCGCGAAGAAATCTTCGGCGAAAAAGCAACCCGCCGCAAAGCCCAAGGCCCACGCCAAGCCCACGCCGGAGCAGATCCGCAGGTTCAACGAGCTGGAGAAGCAGAAGGCGCAATAAGCCGCGTGCACTACATCAGCACCCGAGGCGCGGCGGCGCCGAAGCGCTTTACCGAGATCCTGCTCGAGGGGCTCGCGCCAGACGGCGGGCTCTACGTCCCCGAGGCGTACCCCAAGGCCGATCTCGCAGGCTGGAGGGCGCTCGCTTACCCCGAGCTCGCGTTCCAGGTGCTGTCGCGGTTCATCGACGATATCCCGGAACTCGAGGCGCTGGTGCGGCGCGCCTACAGCGCGCACCGGTTCGGCGGCGAGGAGGTCACCCCGGTCAGGACGCTGGAGCCGGGGCTGCATGTGCTCGCGCTCTCGAACGGGCCGACGCTCGCGTTCAAGGACATCGCCTTGCAGCTGTTGGGAGAGCTTTTCGAATACGTGTTGGAGAAGCAAAAGCAAAGCCTGAACATCCTGGGCGCCACCTCCGGCGATACCGGCTCGGCAGCCGAGTACGCGATGCGCGGAAAGCGCGGTATCCGCGTCTTCATGCTCTCGCCGCACAAGCGAATGACGCCATTCCAGAGCGCGCAGATGTACTCGCTGCAGGACGAGAACATCCACAACCTGGCGCTGAAAGGCGCGTTCGACGACTGCCAGGATGTGGTGAAGAAGGTGAACGCCGACGCGGCGTTCAAGGCGCGGCATCGCCTCGGCGCAGTGAACTCGATCAACTGGGCGCGTGTCGCAGCGCAGGTGGTGTATTACTTCAGGGGATATTTTGCGGTCACGCGGAGCGACCGCGAGCAGGTCTCATTCGCCGTGCCGTCGGGCAACTTCGGCAATATCTACGCCGGCTACGTCGCGCGGCAGATGGGGCTGCCGATCCGCAAGCTGGTGCTCGCCACCAACGAAAACGACGTGCTCGACGAGTTCTTCCGCACCGGGAAGTACCGGGTAAAGCGAACGGTGATCCCGACCAGCAGCCCGTCGATGGACATTTCGAAAGCCTCGAACTTCGAGCGCTACGTCTTCGACCTCGTTGGCCGCGACGCGGCGCGGGTGCGCGAGCTCTGGCGGCGGCTCGACGCCGAAGGCGAGTTCGACCTCGCGCGCTCGCCCTACTGGCCGCGCGTGGCCCAGTCGGGATTCGTGTCGGGCAGCAGCAGCCATGCCGATCGCGTGGCCACCATCCGAATGTTTTTCGGGAAATACGGGACCATGATCGATCCCCATACAGCGGACGGCGTGAAGGTCGGGCTCGAGCACCGCGAGCCGGCGGTGCCGCTCGTGTGCCTGGAGACTGCGTCGCCGGCGAAGTTCGCCGGGATCGTGCGTGAAGCGCTCGGCCGCGAGCCCGAGCGCCCGGCGGAGCTGCGCGATCTCGAGCGCCTGCCGCAGCGGGTCAGCGTGGTGGAGGCCGACGCCGCGGCGGTGAAGCGGTATATTGCCTCGCATTCATGAGCGAGAAGAACGTCCTCGGCGGAGAGCTGCTCGCGTGCAGCTACGACCCGCTCACCGGCTACTTCCGCGACGGCTGCTGCGCCACCCACGGGCAGGACGGCGTCGCGCACCTCGTCTGCGTGCAGGTGACGCGCGAGTTCCTGGAATTCAGCGTCGCCCGCGGCAACGACCTCGTCACGCCGCGTTCGGAGCTGCGCTTCCGGGGCCTGCAGCACGGCAACCGCTGGTGCCTGCATGTGCTGCGCTGGATCGAGGCCTGGGAGGCTGGGCGGGCGCCGCGCGTGATCCTCGAGGCGACGCACGAGAACGTGCTGAACTACGTGCCGCTCTCGGCGCTCAAGCGCTATGCGCTCGACTTGAACTGAGTTTCGTCAGGGCGTCGCGGTCGAGGATCGCGATCTCGCGGCGCGACACCTCGATCACGCCCTCGGCGGCGAACTGGCGCAGCAGCCGCGACAGCGTCTCCTTCTTCACCCCAAGGCGCGCGGCGACCAGAGTCTTGCTGACCGGCAGGCGGACCACAGTGCTCCCGTTGCCGCCGCCATTGCCGTCCGGAGATTCAGCCAGCGCGCCAAGGTAGGAGGCGAGGCGCTGCGCGCCGCGCTGCATCGCCGACTCTACTTCAGTGAGCATCTCGAGCGTGCGCTCTGCGAGCAGCAGCGCCACCGCGCGCGCGAAGCGAGTCTCGCGGTCCATCAGGGCGAAGATCGCGGTCGCCGGGATCACGACCAGCTTCGAGTCGGCGAGGGCGGTTGCCTCGCCGTGGCCGGGGCGCCCGAGGAGCGAATTCGCTTCACCGAACGTCTGCCCCGCGGACACGAGCTTCAGCACGCGCTCTTCACCGTCCTGGCCGCGCAGGCTCAGCTTCACCGAGCCGTAGGCAAGCCCGAATACTCCTGGCAGCCTCGCCTCGCGCTCCACGATTGTCGTGCCGCGGCGGGCCGTCATTACCCAGCACGGCTTGATGAGCGGGCCCAGGTTTGCGGGCGTCACGTCGCGAAAAATGCGCAGCCGAGGCACGAGACCCTGGATGAGCCGCGAATCGAGAACTGCCACCGTCGAGGGTTGCATGTCGGTACCTCTCAACCGCTATATTGCATCGCAGCAGCCGCGTGCTGTTGACGAAGATCAACAACGCCAGTGTTGTCGTTTTTTCGCCCAACGGTTTGATTTAGGTCAACGGCCGCAAGCGATTTCGCAAGCCTGATGCGCGCCGCGTCGGCATCATCTGCGAAACGCCGTATCGGTTTGGTTTCTTGAGGAGGACCGAATGGTTAGAAGAACGGCAGCAGCCTGCATCGCGGCCCTAGCCATCACTAGCGCGCCGGCGCTCGCGCAGGCCCCTGCACCGCGCAAGCCGGCTCCCGAAGCGGAGGTCTGCAAGAACTGCCACGCCGAGTACGTCGAAAGCTACTTCAAGACGAAGCACGGCCAGGGCGGCAACCAGAGAGGTCCGGACTGCCAGACCTGCCACGGCAACGCCGACGCGCACGTCGCCGCGGGCGGCGGGAAGGGCGTAGGCGAGATCCTCGGCTTCAACAGCAAGGCCCACCCGGCCGAGCGCAAGTCGGGCGTGTGCCTCTCCTGCCACCAGGGCGACCGCCACCTCGCGTTCTGGGATTCAGGCCAGCACCGCAAGCAGGACGTCGCCTGCAACGACTGCCACAGCCTGCACGGCACGCCGGGCCCGGGCTCGACCATCGCGCTGAAGACTCCGAATCCCAAGATCAGCCCCTACGTGACGACCGAGCGGCAACTGCAGTACGAGACCTGCACGTCCTGCCACCTGCAGATCCGCTCGCAGCTCACCAAGCCGTCGCATCACCCGATCATCGAAGGCAAGATCAAGTGCACCGACTGCCATAACCCGCATGGCGCGCTGTCCAGGGCTATGGTCAACGCCGAGACGATCCCGCAGCTTTGCACGACTTGCCACGCCGAGAAGCGCGGGCCGTACGTGTGGGGCCATCCGCCGGTCGAAGAGAACTGCCTCACCTGCCACAACTCGCACGGCTCGAACCACGCGCGTCTCCTTGCCGAGAAGGCGCCGAACGTCTGCCAGGACTGCCATGACGCCTCGCGCCACCCAGGCACGATCTACGACTCGAGCGGCGGCTGGAACTTCTTCCCGCCGTCGACGGCGCCGAACACCCGGCTCATCGCGCGCGGCTGCGTCAACTGCCACTACCACGTCCACGGCAGCAATGCTCCCGCGATGCGGGGCAAGTTCTTCCTGCGATAGGGGGCGGACATGAAACCCAGACTCCTCTCGGTCCTGGTCGCAAACCTCTTTGTCGCCGCGCCCGCGCTCGCGCAAGACGCGGCGGAGTGGTCGGGCTCGGTGAGCGCAGGCATCCGCTACATCGAGAAGGACGCGCAGGATCCGTCGAAGTTTAGGGAGTACCGCGACCTGGAGGAAGGCGCGCACGCCCTCTTCGGCTTCGAGCTGCGCGGCCGCAGCCAGCACAACTACTTCAATGCCTACGGCGAAAATCTGGGCCGCGACGACGAGTACATCGACGTGAACGGCGGACGCTACCAGACGTTCAAGTACCGCGTCTACCAGGACCAGTTGCGGCACTACTTTGGCTCGGGCCCCGGCGCGCTCTCGCCCTTCTCCGGAATCGGCGGCCCGGTGATCACCGCGCCTTTCCCGCTGCCTGCCGTCGGAACGTGGAAGGACTTCGACCATTCCTACAGGCGCCGCGACACCGGCGGCTTCTTTGAATGGCAGAAGGCTTCGCCTTGGTATTTCCGCGTCGATGCCAACGAAGTGAAGCGCGACGGCATCAACGTCTATGCCGGCGCGAACGGAACCAGCCCGGGCAACGGGTTCACCGACCTGCCGGTGCCGATCGACTGGACGACGCGCAACTACGCGGCGGAAGTCGGCTACTCGACCAAGCGCGGGCATATGGCGGTCAACCTGAGCTACAGCACGTTCGAGAACGAGAACTTGGTGCTGAACTGGTCGAACCGCTTCTTCGGCAACGGGCTGGACAGCACAGTGCTGCCGCCCGAAAACAACCTTGTCCGGCTCGCGGTCAACGGCAACCTGCGGCAGCTCCCGCTCGATTCGACGCTGGCGGGACGATTCACCTACAGCAAGCTGACCAACGAGGTGGCCATGCTGCCGAGCATGCTGTCCACCGGCGGCGTCAACGCGCCGACCAACCCGAGCAGTTCCCAGTTCGACGGCGAGCTCGAAAAGATGACGCTGGGACTCGCGTTCAACTCCCGCCCGACGCAGGCCCTGGACACCAAGCTCTATTACAACTGGTTCAAGGAGGACAACAGCTCCACGCACATGTCGTTTGTGCCGGGGACCGGCCTCACCGGCGGTACATGCACGGCAGCCAACTGCTCGAACCATCTCTTCGAGTACGAGAAGCACCAGGTTGGCGCCGAGGCGGGCTACCGCCTGACACGGGCGAACAAGCTCACCGGCGGGCTGGACTATACGGACATCGACCGTGAGCGCGCGGATTTCAACAATAACGAAGAGCTGCGGGCGTTCGTCGAGTGGAAGAACAGCTCGTTCGACTGGATGACCTCGCGCATCAAGTACCAGTACATGGAGAGGAGCGGGGATTTCAACCCGGACATCGCCACCCTCACCCAGAATCCAATGGATCTCTTCGTGCGGCGCTTCGACGTGGCGAACGTGGACCAGAACCTGGTCAAGCTCGCGCTCGACTTCACGCCGGCGCCGCTGTTCGACATCGGCATCGAGGCGATCTACAAGGAGAACAAGTACAAGGACACGATCCTGGGCCGCACCGAGGATACGCGCCACGAGGTCTACGGCAGCGTCGGCTACGGCGACCCGAAGAGGTGGCGCGTGTATCTCTTCGGCGACGTCGAGTATGTGAAGTTCGACTCGCGCCACCGGGTCGGCACGGGTAATCCCGACCCGAACTCGGGAAACACCACCACTACCTATAACTGGACCTCGAAGAACGAAGACGACGCCTGGCAGGTCGGCATCGGCGCCGAATGGGCGGTGCAAACGCGCCTCAAGCTCAAGGCGTCGGCCATCTACGCCGAAACCGACGGACACACCGATTTCACGGTGGAGGCGGGCGGGGACCCGGCCCCGCGGCCTGCGATCACGGCGAGCGACGACACGACCAGGACCTCGTTCAATCTGAGAGCGGTGTACGAGCTCGATCGGCACTGGGAACTCACCGCCGGCTATGGCTACGAGAAGTATCGCTTCAGCGACATCGCCTACGACAACACGGGGTACGTGGCCGGAGCGCTTAACAGCACGTCCTCTGGCATCGTCACCGGGCAGTTCTCGTTCCAGAACTACGAGGCGCACATCGGCTACCTGATCGCGAAGTATCGCTTCTTCTAGTGGAGCGCTATTCGCGGCCCCCGGCGGTCAACCGCCCGGGGCCGCGATGCGTTATACAATCCCAGCCGTTTTTCATACATGGAGGAGAGCCGCATGAGAACCGTCGTTGTTGCCATGGTCGTGGCCGGGGCGCTGGCCGCGGGCGCTGCGAACGCCCAGTCCGGCGCGGACGTCGTGAAGTCCAAGGGCTGCGTGAACTGCCACGAGATGGACAAGAAGAAGGTCGGCCCGTCCTTCAAGGACATCGCGGCCAAGGGGAAGGGCAAGGAAGCCGAGATGGCCGCGAAGATCAAGGAAGGCAAGGGCCACCCGAAGGTCGCCGCCTCCGACGCCGAGATCAAGGCGGCCCTCGACTACATCATGGCGGCCAAGTAGCTTGGTCTTGCGGCTCGCCACCGTCGCATTGGTCGCAGGGGCGGCGCTCGCCGCGCCGCCCGACGCCGCCGCGCAACGCAGCGGCAAGGAAGTCGTCGAGTCCACCTGCGTCAACTGCCACGGCACCGGCGCGCAGGGCGCGCCCAAGATCGGCGACCGCCAGGCCTGGGCCAAGCGCTCGGCGCAGGGCCTCTCCAGCCTCACGCAGACGGCGATCAAGGGCATCCGCAACATGCCTGCGCACGGCGGCAATGCCGGCCTTACCGACCTCGAGCTCGCCCGCGGCGTCGCCTACATGGTGAACGCTTCGGGCGGCAAGTGGACCGAGCCGAAGAGCGCCAAGGACCTCGCCACGGAGCGCAGCGGCGCGCAGGTGGTGAAGGCGCAATGCTCCAAGTGCCACCAGGAGGGCAAAGGCGGGGCGCCGAAGATCGGCGACCGCGAAGCGTGGAGCAAGCGCCTGAACCAGGGCATCGACCATGCCGTGCACTCCGCGATCAGCGGCCATGGCGGCATGCCGCCGCGCGGCGACAAGGCTGACCTCACCGACGGCGAGGTGCGCGCCGCGATTCTCTACATGTTCAATCCCAAGGCGCCCGCCAAGGCGGAAACTAAGAAATAAGTTACTTGGCCGGCTGTGCGGCGTAGGCCGACGACAGGCTTTCGATGATCGAGTCGCTGTAGGGCAGGCTCATCTTGTGCATCATGGAGCTCTCGCGCCGATCATCGCGGTACGCGCGCAGCGCCATGACCAGATAGTCGCGGTCCTGGCCTTTGATCTTCGGCACCACCATCCCGGGGACCTCGGCTTCCGTCCCATGACAGCGCTCGCATCTGTCGGTGAGATCCTTGACCAGCGTCTGTCCTTTTTCCACCGCCCTTGATTTCTGCACGGAGTAGAACGCGGCGATGTCCTGGATGTCCTTGTCGCTCAGGCCGGTGACGTAGAGGCGCATTTTTTCGCGCTTGCGCGTGGTGCGGTAGGCCTTGATGGCATCCACCAGGTAGCGGGGGTCCTGACTGGCGAGGCTCGGCGTTGCCGTGTCGGTGCTGACGCCCCCGGCGCCGTGGCATCCGCCGCACACGGCGCTCAGCGGTTCGCCCGCCGCCGGGTCGCCGAACGGCGGGGCGCCGCGCGGCGCGGGCGCCTGGGAGGCGAAATACAGGGCGAGCCTCTCCATGTCCAGCTTCGACAGGGCGGGCAGCAGGGCGTGCATCGGCGCCGCCTTGCGCTCCTTCTTCAGATACTCCTGGATGGCGATGACCAGGTATTGGGGCTGCTGTCCCGCCAGGCTCGGCGTGCCGGGGACCTTGCCGTTGCCGTCTTCGCCGTGACACTTGGCGCAGCCGGCTGCCAGCGCCTTGCCTTGTTCGTAGGGACTGACCAGCTGGGCCTCTGCCGCGCCCGCCTGCACCGCCGGCAGCCCCGCGTAGTACGCCGCCAGGTTGAGCGCGTCGGCCTCGCTCATGTGCGCCGCGATCTCCCGGAGGGCGGCGTGCGTCCGCTTGCCTTCCTTGTAGGCCTTCAGCGCGGCGAGCAAGTAGCGCTCGCGCTGCGCCGCCAGGTGCGGAATTCCCGGCGCGGCGCCCCTGCCGTCCAGCCCGTGGCACGCCTTGCATTCGCGCTCCGCAAACGCCTTTCCGGCGGCGACATCGACCGGCGCGAGCTTCTCCCGTGCGGCCTTGGTTTGCGGCTGCTCCTGGTCCTTGCAGCCGACCAGCGCCACCGACAATGCGATTCCCAGCATGAGACGTTTCATTGGCCCCTCGAGCACGATTGTCAGCCGACGTCGGTGGTCTCGCCTCCCTGCCGCTGGAGGATCACCGAAGGCGGGCGGGAGAACCACATCTGGTACATGGAAACGATCCACATGAAGGCGAACGACAGGCCCATGAGGCCGCCGGCGATCATCACGACCCAGGCGAAGGGGTGGTACAGCTTGGTGAAGTACCAGGACCCGATGTCCATGGTGAGGGCGACGAAGGGGAAGGCGATGACGGTGCACTTGAACCACACCGGCCGCACGTAGGCGTGGCTGAAAATGGTTCCCAGGATGAAGAACACGAAAGTCAGCCCGAAGAAGTGGATGTGCGAGACGCGCACCAGCGTAAACAGCGCCGTGCCGGTGTCCCGCTCGATGACCTTCTGCACGTGGTCGTAGCTGCTCAGGTTCGGCAGATGCGGGTTGCTGCCGTCGTGGCATGCCATGCAGCGCCGGTCGAACGTCGTCTTGATCTCCTTTTCGTAGCGCACGCGCTCGCCGCCCTCCTGGGCCCAGGAAACGAGAGTCGTCAGCTCGTCGCGCGGCAGCATTCCGGCCATGGATCCGCGCAGCGCCGCCTCGAGGCGCGAGCCCTTGCCGCTGCCGCTGTAGGCGATGACGACGTCGTCGTAGGACAGAGTGCGCGGATTGCCGTCCTTGCCGGAGTAGGTATGGAACAGGTAGATCATCGCGAACAGGTACGCGGT
>DATADT010000441.1:0-2128 GCA_036258355.1 Burkholderiales bacterium | reverse complement strand
CGAGCGGGGACCGCCCCGCGTTTCGCCAGAAGAGCGCCGAGCTTGCGGTGGCGGCGCTCTTCTTCATTTTCGGCGCGGTCGTGGTTACCGACAGCGTGCGCCTGGGCTTCGGCTGGCAGGAGGTGCACGGCCCGCGGCCGGGCTACTTCCCTTTCTACATCGGGCTGCTGATCTGCATCGCCTCGGTGGTGAACTTCGTGCGCGCGCTGACGCTGCGCGGCGAGCGCAACAAGACGTTCGTCCAGGTCGGGCAGCTCAAGATGGTGCTGACGGTGCTGATTCCCACGGCGATCTACGCCTTCCTCGTCACCTGGATCGGCATCTACGTTTCCTCGGTGCTGTTCATCGGCTTCTTCATGCGCTGGCTGGGCAAGTACCCGTGGTGGAAGGTCGTCGTGGTGAGCCTCATAACGGTGGCAGGGTTCTTCGTCGTGTTCGAGATCTGGTTCAAGGTGCCCCTGCCGAAGGGCCCGGCGGAATCGCTTCTGGGGCTGAACTAGCGTGGATGAGATCCAGGCGCTGATGCACGGCTTCGGCGTGGCGCTCACGCCGGTGAACGTCGCGCTGATGTTCGCCGGCGTGATCCTCGGCGTGATCATCGGCGTGCTGCCGGGCCTGGGCGGCGCGAACGGCGTGGCGATTCTGCTGCCGCTCACTTTCGGCATGGCGCAGACGCCGGGTGGCGCGACTTCCGCGATCATCCTGCTTTCATGCATCTACTGGGGCGCGCTCTTCGGCGGCGCGATCACCTCGATCCTCTTCAACATTCCCGGCGAGCCGTGGTCGGTGGCGACGACCTTCGACGGCTATCCGCTCGCGCAGCAGGGCCGCGCGGGGACCGCGCTCACCGCGGCATTCACCTCCTCCTTCGTCGGCGCGTTCGTCGCGGTGATCGTGATCACGTTCCTGTCGCCGGTGGTCGCGGGATTCGCGCTGGAGTTCGGCCCGCCGGAATTCTTCGCGGTGTATCTGCTCACCTTCTGCGCCTTCGTCGGCACGAGCAAGGAGCCGCCCTTCAAGACCATCGCCGCGATGATGATGGGCTTCGCGCTGGCGGCGGTCGGCACCGATACCGTCACCGGAACGCTACGGCTCACGTTCGGCTCGACCCACCTCCTCACCGGCTTCGACTTCCTGGTGGCCGTGATTGGCCTGTTCGGCATCGGCGAGATCCTGCTCACGCTGGAGGAGGGACTCGCCTTCAAGGGCGCCCAGGCCAAGCTCAACATGCGCGTGGTGCTTGACACGTGGAAAGAGCTGCCGCGCTACTGGATGACCTCGCTGCGCGCCTCGGCGGTCGGCTGCTTCATGGGCATCGTGCCGGGCGGCGCCACGCCGGCCTCCTTCATGAGTTACGGCGTGGCGCGGCGCTTCTCGCCCGACGGCGACAAGTTCGGCACGGGCAAGGTGGAGGGCGTGGTGGCGCCGGAAACCGCGGCGCACGCCGCCGGCACCTCGGCGCTGCTGCCGATGATCACGCTCGGCGTTCCGGGCTCGCCGACCGCGGCGGTCCTGCTCGGCGGCCTGATGATCTGGGGGCTGCAGCCCGGGCCGCTGCTCTTCGTCGAGCAGAAGGACTTCGTTTGGGGTCTGATCGCCTCGATGTACCTCGGCAACATCGCCGGCCTCATCGTGGTGCTCACCTGCGTGCCGCTCTTCGCCGCCATCCTGCGCGTGCCGTTCTCCGTGATCGCGCCGATCATCATGGTCATCTGCGCGATCGGCTCCTACACGGTGAAGAACGCGATCTTCGACGTCTGGATGATGGTGGTGTTCGGCGTCCTCGGCTATCTCTTCAAGAAGCTGCAGTACCCGCTCGCGCCGCTCGTGCTCGCGATCGTGCTCGGCGACAACGCCGAGTCCTCGTTCCGCCAGGCGATGCTCATGTCGCAGGGCGATCTCTCGATCCTGTTCTCGAAGAAGCTGGTCGGCTTCATGACCACGCTCGCCCTGATCCTGCTTTTCTGGCCGCTCCTCACATGGCTGCTTTCACGCGTCCGAGCTTTTGCGCAAGGCGGGACAGGGTCTCGGGCGTAAGGTTGAGGTAGGCGGCAAGCTCCTTCTTCGGGATGCGCCCCGCGAGCTCGGGGTGCTTGCGCTGAAAGCGCGCCAGGCGGCCGGGCGCATC
>DATADT010000440.1:0-2971 GCA_036258355.1 Burkholderiales bacterium | reverse complement strand
ACAAGCAGGTTGCCGGTTACGATCACGAAACCCTTGAAGGAGGCCATCCCCGATGAGCATTACGCGCCACGATCCGACCAGCATCCTTTCCAATGCGGTGCAGCACGGCGACACGGTGTACCTCGCCGGCGTGGTCGCTAGGAATCTGGACCAGGATGTCAAAGGCCAGACGAAGCAGGTCCTCGACGAGATCGAGCGCCTGCTCGCGAAGTGCGGCTCGAGCAAATCCAAGGTGCTCTCCGCGACGATCTGGGTCACCGACATCCGCAACCGGGCGCCGATGAACGAAGTCTGGACCGCCTGGGCGGACCCGAAGAACCTGCCCGCACGCGCGTGCGTCGAGGCAAAGCTCGCCGATCCCAAGGCGCTGGTCGAAATCATGGTGATCGCCGCACGGTAGCGTTGCAAATTGCCTGTCGGGAGGGCCGGCGGCGGGCCTAACATGCCTCTAACCTGCTTCAGGGGAGGGGGCTGGTGCTCATCACGGTCGGCGACATCTCGGCGGCGTGCACGCGATGCGGGGGCACGGAGTTCGAGCCGTTGTCGCCGGGAGCGCTGCGGCTTGCGAGCGAGCTCAAGTGCGCCGGCTGCGGTGAGAAAGCGCGCTACCTCGCGCTGCTCGAGCAGATCGGCGAGGAAGCGATGCGGCGCGCGAACAAGGCGATCGAAGAGCTGAAAAAACGCCCGCGCAAGTAGCGTTTTTTCAAATCCTCAAGTTCTCGCGACAGATCCTCAAGTTCTCCCGACAGCCGTGCGCGGGCGCGTCGCCTATCGTGACCGCCATGCCTCGAGCCGCGGTCCTGGTGATCGAAGAGGGCGCCGAAGCGAGCCTGGTTTGCGCCGCGCTCGCCTTGCGCCCCGAGCTGACGGTCCTCGATGCGCCCGATGTGGCGGCCGCGCTCGAGCGGTTGGAGCGCAGCCGCTCGCCGGTCGTCCTCGCGATCGCCGGCACGGCAGCGCTTTCGGCATCGCCGCGCGAGCTCGTGCAGGGCCTGCAGGCGCGCGGCATTCCGGTGGTCGGCGTCGCGGTCGGGCTCGACCCGGGGGCGAGAAAACGCGCACTTGCCGCCGGCGTGCGCGAGATTCACGACCGGCCGAGCGGCTGGCGGCCCTACGCCGAGCTGATCGGCGCGCTCGTTGCGCGCTTCGTTCCTGCGGCGTAGGTCAGGAACTGTAGCGGCGTGATTTTTTGGCTTGCCGCGGCGTGCCCGCGGGGCCAAGCTGGATCGAGCTCAGGGAGGAAGACATGTCGTCGGTCGCATTCTCACGCAACTCGCTGCCCATCCTCGTCTCGTTCATGATCCTGTTCGCGGTGATCCATTTCACCCAGTCCAGCCGCTCGTTCCCCGGCGTGACCGACGTGTCAGTGCCGGAGGCGGTGGCGCTGATTGACTCGGGCGCGCTGGTGATCGACGCGCGTGGCCGGGCGGCCTCCGGAGCCGCCCACCTTCCGGGCGCGCTGCTGATTCCGGTCGAGGTCCTGGCCGCGCGCCTCTCGGAGCTCGAGTACGCGAAGACGCAGTCGATCGTCGTCTACTGCGGCAACGGCACCACGCGCGGCCCCGAGGCGGCGCACATCCTCACGCAGGCGGGCTTCACTCGTGTGGTCAACCTCGGTCCTGGGATCGAGGGCTGGCGCGCCGCCGGGCTGCCGGTCGCGGCGAGCTGAGAGGTGAGACGGCGCTAGGCCGTCTTTCGCTGCGCCTGCTGTGAAGCCTTGCGGTCGGCTTCGCGCAGCGCATCGGCGCCGCTCGAAGCCACACTCTCTCCCGCGCGCGTCGCCGTACGCACTACTCGAAGAGATTCAGCACGCCGTCGAGTCCGCTCCAGTTGAGCGCGCACGTCGCCTGCGCGCGCACCACCGGCTTCGCGCGGAACGCGACCGACACGCCCGCTTCCCTCAGCATCTTGAGATCGTTCGCGCCGTCTCCGATCGCCACGGTTTGGTCCGGGGAGGCGCGCAACGCGCGCGCCACTTCGCGGAACTTGCGGGCCTTCGCATCGGCGTCGACGATGCGGCCGACAAGCGCGCCCGTCAGGCTGCCATCGCGTACTTCGAGCACGTTCGAAATGGTGTAGTCGATCCGGAGCCGCTCCTTCAGGCGCTCGGTGAAGAAGGTGAATCCCCCCGATACCAGGAGCAGCTTGACGCCCTGCTTCTTGCAGGAGGCGATGAGCGCCTCCGCTCCCGGCGTGAGCTTCACGCGCTCCTCGTAGATCGTCGCGAGCGAGGACTCGCCAAGGCCGGCGAGCGCCGCGACCCGCCGGCGCAGGCTCTCGCGGTACTCGATCTCGCCGCGCATAGCCTGGGCGGTGATCGCTGTGATCTCGGCCTTCTTGCCCGCGAGGTCGCCGAGCTCGTCGATGCACTCGATGGTAATGAGCGTGGAATCCATGTCCATGGCGAGCAGCTTGAGATCGGCGAAGCGCCGCCCTTCGGGCATCCAGGCATGGTCGATGCGCCGCGCATCGCACCACGCCGCAACTTGATTCTGGTGTCGAGCATTACGCAAGCGGTAGGCGCGGGCGGCGACGGGTTGCACCGCCTCCGCAGCAGTCATGCCTGCGATCTCATGCACTTGGTGCTTCTCAAGCGCGGGTCCCTGGAGGACCAGGTTCATGCTGCGAGCTGGGCCAGGATGTCCTTCACGGCCTGCGCGCGCTCCTGCCAGGCGGGAAGCTTGGCCTCCACGCGGAGCCTCTCCGGACCGGCAAGCCGTGCGGCGCGGCCCTTGCGGCGGATGAAGTCGATCACCTTGGCGCCGTCGAGCGGCGGGTTCTTTACGAACTGAAGCTGCACCGCCTCGTGTGTGGCGTCGACGCGCGCGACGCCGAGCGGCCGTGCCGCAATGCGTACGCGGTGGCATTCGATCAGGGCGCGCGCCGGCTCGGGCAGCTCGCCGAAGCGGTCGACGAGCTCCTCGCGCAGGAGATCGAGGCTCTCGCGCGTCTCGGCATCGGCCAGGCGCTT
>DATADT010000439.1:0-25395 GCA_036258355.1 Burkholderiales bacterium | reverse complement strand
ACGCCCGTCAGGCGCTGTAGCTCTTCAAAGGAAAGTCCATCCACTGTTTCGACGACGTGCAGCCCGTCGGGCTTCACGTCGATCACGGCGAGATCGGTGTAGATCCGGTCGACGCAGCGCGCGCCGGTCAGGGGATAGCTGCAGCGCTCGACGATCTTGCTCTCGCCGCTCTTGGTGAGGTGCTCCATCATGACGAGCACTTTCTTCGCGCCGACCGCGAGGTCCATCGCCCCGCCGACCGCCGGGATCGCGTCGGGCGCGCCCGTGTGCCAGTTGGCGAGGTCGCCGGCGGCCGAGACCTGGAAAGCGCCCAGGATCGCGAAGTCGAGATGGCGGCCGCGGATCATACCGAACGAGTCGGCGTGGTGAAAATAGCATCCGCCGGTGAGGACCGTCACCGGCTCCTTGCCGGCGTTGATCAGGTCCTCGTCCTCCTCGCCGGGCGCGGGCTTCGGCCCGACGCCGAGCACGCCGTTCTCGCTGTGCAGGATGATCTCGCGCCCTTTCGGCAGGAAATCCGCGACCAGCGTCGGCAGGCCGATGCCGAGGTTGACGTAGGCGCCTTCCGGGATGTCGCGCGCCACGCGCGCGGCCATCTGCTTGCGGTCGAGCTTTTTCATCACGCAGCCTTTTTCACTGATGCGGCCACACGCACGACGCGGTGGACAAAGATTCCGGGTGTCACGACCACTTCCGGATCGATGGCGCCCAGCTCCACGGTCTCGCGCACCTGCACGACGGTGCACTTTGCTGCCATCGCCATGATGGGGCCGAAGTTGCGCGCCGTCTTGCGGTAGGTGAGATTGCCCCAGCGGTCGGCGCGGTCCGCTTTGATGAGCGCGTAATCGGCGTGGATCGGATACTCGAGCACGTAATCACGCTCGCCGATGCGCCGCGTTTCCTTGCCCTCGGCGAGCTTCGTGCCGTACGCCGTGGGCGTGAAGAACGCGCCGATTCCCGCGCCCGCGGCGCGGATGCGCTCGGCGAGCGTGCCCTGCGGCACGAGCTCGAGCTCGATCTCGCCGGCGCGGTAAAGCCGGTCGAAGTGCCATGAGTCGGCCTGGCGCGGAAACGAGCAAAGGATCTTGCGGACGCGGCGCGCGCCGATCAGCGCGGCGAGGCCGGCGTCGGCGTTGCCGGCGTTGTTGTTGACTATGGTGAGGTTCTTCGCGCCCTGAGCGATCAGCGCATCGATGAGCGCCGCCGGCATGCCCGCATTGCCGAAGCCGTGAATCAAGATCGTGGCGCCGTCCGGGACGTCGGCGAGAGCCGCTTCGGGGGAGGCGACGAACTTGTTGATCATGCGAGGCGTGAATTATGGCATCCGGCTTCTTATGGCCGTCTTCTTACACTTGACGTTTAGTCCTGTGGATAACTTGTTGAAAACAAACACAGTTCCGCGCTGGATCTTCTGACGCAAGAAAGCGCTGTAAGTCATTGTCGCGCCAACAAATTCACGCTTGACCAGCAGGCCCTTTGCCCGTACAGTGGCAAAAGGTAGGAGGAAGTGGCAAAAAAAGCCATATGGGAGCGTTTCATGGGGCCGCGGTCATCACGCTCGACGCGAAGGGACGCGTCGCTGTGCCGACGCGCCATCGCGCCGCGCTTCTCGACGGCGCCAAGTCCCTCGTCCTCACTGCCCATCCGGAAGGCTGCATCCTCATCTATCCCGAGTCGGCCTGGGAGCCGGTGCGGGCTGGCGTGGAGCAGTTTCCGAGCTTCAACTTGCAGGCAAGCTGGTGGAAGCGGCTGCTCCTGGGCTTCGAGGAGCATGTCGTGCCCGACGGCTCGGGCCGCATCCTGCTCGCGCCCGCGCTGCGCCAGCACGCCAAGCTCGAGCGCGAGGCGATGATGGTCGGGCAGGGCCACTACTTCGAGCTATGGGACGCTGGCGTCTGGTCGGCGAAGCTCAACCAGGCGCTCGCGGGGACGGCCACGCCGCCCCCTGGAATCGAGGATTTCTCGCTGTGAGCGCCTGCGATGCACGAGCCGGTGCTTGCGCGCGAGGCGATCGAGGCGCTTGCGGTGCGTCCCGACGGAATCTACGTGGACGGGACCTTCGGCCGCGGCGGCCACAGCCGGCTGATCCTCGAGCGGCTGGGTCCGTCGGGCCGGCTGATCGCGCTCGATCGCGATCCGCAGGCGGCGGAGGCGGCGCGCGCCATCATCGATCGGCGCTTCAGCTTCTTCAAGGCGAAGTTCTCCGAGCTCGAGATGGTGCCCTCCGGCGTCCAGGGGATGCTGTTCGATTTGGGAGTGTCGTCGCCGCAGCTCGACGACCCGGCGCGCGGGTTCTCGTTTCGCCACGACGGCCCGCTCGACATGCGCATGGATCCGGAGGCCGGCATGAGCGCCGCTGAGTGGCTCGCGACCGCAGAAGAAAAAGAAATCGGGAGGGTGGTCAGGGACTATGGCGAAGAACGGTTTGCTAAACCGATTGCAGCGGCGATTGTTGCTGCGCGCCGCAGCGAACCCATCCGCCGCACCAAGCAACTGGCCGATCTCGTGGCTCGCGCGGTCCGCACACGGGAGCCGGGCCAGGACCCGGCGACGCGCACCTTTCAGGCTGTACGGATTCACGTCAATCGGGAGCTTGAGGAAGTATCGCTGATGCTGCCCAAGGCGGTGGCGCGGCTCGCGCCGCAGGGCCGCCTCGCGGTGATCAGCTTCCATTCGCTCGAAGACCGCATCGTGAAGCGGTTCATGCAGTCGCTGGCGCGCCCGCAGATGCCCCGCGGATTGCCGCTGCGCGCCAGCGAAATGCCACAACCTGCCTTGAGAATCGTGGGACGTGCGCAGCGCGCGTCCCGCCAAGAAATAACAACAAACCCGCGGGCGCGAAGCGCCACCCTCCGGTTGGCCGAGCGCACCGCGGCCCCTTATTCCTTGCCGTCTCCACGGATCGAGCCCGACGCGCGGTGGCGAAACTGAACCTCCTCCTCCTCGCGGTTCTCGTCGCCTGCGCGCTCGGGCTCGTCACTTCGCAGCACAAGGCGCGGCGGGCGTTCTCGCAGCTCGAGCGTGAGCAGGTGGCCGCGCGCGAGCTCGAGGCAGAATTCGGGCGCCTGCAGCTCGAGGCGAGCACCTGGAGCCTGCATTCGCGTGTCGAAAGGCTCGCCACGCGCTCGCTCGGCCTGCGCCCGGCCGATCCGCAGCGCGTGCGCCTCATCGGGCGAGACGCGGGGCGGTGATCAGCCCGGCGCAGGGCCTGGTGCGCCTGCCGATGTGGCGCGCCCGCTTGGTGCTCATGGCGCTAGCAGCCGGCTTCGCCGTACTCGCCGCCCGCGCGGTTTACCTGCAGGCAGTGCGCACCGACTTTCTGCAGGAGAAGGGCGACGCGCGCTATTCGCGGGTGCTCGAGATCCCGGCGACGCGCGGCCGAATCCTCGACCGCAACGGCGAAGCGCTCGCCGTTTCGACGCCGGTGAAGTCGATCTGGGCCATCCCTGCAGATGTGGAAGCCTCCGACGCCGAGCGGCGCAAGCTTGCCGCGCTGCTCTCCATGTCGCCTGTCGAGCTGCAGAGGAGACTTTCGGATACCTCGAAAGACTTCGTGTATCTGAAGCGGCAAGTCCCGCCGGAGACCACCGCGGCGCTGCAGGCGCTCGGCCTGAACGGCATATACCAGCATCCCGAATACCGCCGGTACTACCCCGGTGGAGAGGTGACCGCTCACGTAATCGGGTTCACGGGCGTGGACGACACTGGCCAGGAGGGCATCGAGCTTGCGCACCAGGCAACGCTTGCGGGCAAGCCCGGCAGCCGCCGCGTGATCCGCGACCGGCTCGGCCGCATCATCGAAGACGTGGAGTCGATCCGCCCGGGCCAGGACGGGACCGACCTCGCGCTCTCCATCGACAGCAAGATCCAGAGCCTCGCGTACAGCGCGCTCAAGGCGGCGGTCGAGCAGCATCGCGCCAAGGCGGGCGCGGTGATCGCGGTCGACGTGCAAAGCGGAGAGGTGCTCGCGCTGGCGAACATGCCTTCCTACAACCCGAACAACCGCGCGCGCCTCACCGGCGCCCAATTGCGCAACCGGGTGATCACGGACCTCTTCGAGCCGGGCTCGACACTCAAGCCCTTCACCATCGCGCTCGCCATCGAGAGCGGCAAGATGACCCGCTCGAGCGTGGTGAATACCGCGGGGCGGCTGACGTTCGCCAAGTACACGATCCGCGACGTCCATCCTGCGCCGGCGCTGACTGTCGGCCAGGTGCTTGCGCTTTCCTCCAACGTCGGCGCGGCGAAGATAGCGCTCGCGCTGCCGCGCGAAGCGATGTGGGACTTGCACCGGCGTGTCGGATTCGGCACTGCGCCGGAGCTGGGCTTTCCCGGCGCCGCGGCCGGGCGGCTGCGCCACTACAAGACCTGGCGGCCGGTCGAGCACGCGACGCTCGGCTACGGCATGGGCATGTCGCTCAGCCTCGCGCAGCTCGCCCGCGCCTACACCGTGTTCGCGCGCGACGGGGAATTGGTTCCGCTCACGCTGGTCAAAACAGGCGCCGCGGTAAGCGGGGAGAAGGTCCTGTCGGCGGAGACATCGCGCGCGGTGCGCGCCATGCTCGAGCAGGCGGTGCAACCCAGCGCGACCGGCCCGCGCGCCCGCATCATCGGATGGCGGGTCGCGGGCAAGACTGGCACCGCGCACAAGCAGGAGAACGGCGGTTACGCCAAGGACAAATATCTCTCGTCCTTCGTCGGTCTCGCGCCAGTGAGCTCGCCACGGCTGGTGGTCGCGGTGATGATCGACGAGCCCTCGTCCGGGCAGCACTACGGCGGCATGGTGGCAGCGCCGGTATTCGCGCAGGTGATGCAGGGCGCCCTGCGCCTGCTCGGCGTGCCGCACGATGCGCCGCCGAATGTCCCGTTCGAAACCCCCGCCGAGGGCGAGGAGGCGAAGGAGAGCACGTGACGTGGATCTGTTTCGCCAACTCGCCGCGCAGGGCGCGATGATCGAGCGCCTTTCCTCCGACAGCCGTCGGTGCGCGCCCGGCGTCGCGTTCCTCGCCTACCCCGGCGAAGCGTCCGACGGCCGCGCCTACATCGCCGACGCCGTGGCCCGCGGCGCGGCCGCGGTGCTTTGGGAGAAGAAGGGCTTCGACTGGCGCGCCGAGTGGCGCGTGCCGAACCTCCCCGTCGAGGGCCTGAAGCACCAGGCGAGCGCGCTCGCGCACGAGCTCTACGGCAGGCCCTCCAAGTCGCTCTGGGTGTGCGGCGTGACCGGCACCAACGGCAAGACCTCGTGCAGCCAGTGGCTCGCCGCACTTCTCGACCAAGCTGTGGTGATCGGAACGCTCGGCGCCGGCTTTCCGGGCAGGCTTTCCGCGGCCACCAACACGACGCCCGACGCCGTGGAGACGCAGTTTCTGCTGAAGAGCTTCCGCGAGCAGGGCGCGAAGGCCGTGGCGATGGAGGTCTCTTCGCACGGCCTGGTGCAAGGCCGCGTGAGCGCCGTGCGCTTCGCGTGCGCGCTCTTCACCAATCTCACGCACGACCATCTCGATTACCACGGCTCGATGGCCAACTACGCCGCGGCGAAAGCGCGGCTTTTCGAGATGCCGGGGCTCGAGACCGCGGTGCTCAACCTGGACGATCCGCTCGGCGTCGAGCTCGCGCGGCGACTTGCCGGGCGCGTGCGCACCATCGGCTACAGCCTTTCGCCGCGCGACGTGCCGGTGAACGAGGCGATCGTCGCCGGGCGGCAGGTCGATCCCGCCTCGATCCCGGTCCTCGGGCGCTTCAATGTCGCGAATGCGCTCGGCGTGCTGGGCTGCTTGCTGGCAAAGGGAATCCCAGTGAAGGAAGGCGCGAGGCTGCTTGCGAAGCTGCCGCCCGTGCCAGGGCGCATGCAGCGCGTAGGCGAGGAGCCGCTGGTGGTGATCGACTACGCGCACACCCCCGACGCGCTCGACAACGTTCTGCAGGCGCTGCGGCCGGTCGCGGCGGCGCGCGGCGGGCACCTTGCGGTGGTGTTCGGCGCCGGCGGCGACCGCGACCCCAGCAAGCGCCCGATGATGGGAGCCGTCGCCGCTCGCCTCGCCGACCGCGTGGTCGTCACCTCGGACAACCCGCGCGGCGAAGACCCGCTCGCGATCATCGGCGACATCCGCAAGGGCATCGCGGTGGCGCACGAGGTGGAAGCCGACCGCTCGCGCGCCATAGAAAAAGCGATCGTGGAATCCAACCCTCCGGATGTGGTGCTGATCGCCGGAAAGGGCCACGAGACGTACCAGGAGATTGCCGGCCGGCGCATGCATTTCTCCGACCAGGAACAGGCGCGCGCCGCGCTTGCGCGGAGAGCCAGATGATGCAGCTCGCCGAGGCCGGCGCCGCGCTCGGCGCCCGCACGAGCGGCGCCGACGTGCGCTTCACGGGCGTGTCCACCGACAGCCGCAGCATCGGAGCGGGCGACCTTTTCGTCGCGCTGCGCGGTGAGCGCTTCGACGGCCATGATTTCCTGAAGTCGGCGGCCGCCGCGAGCGCCGCGGCGGCGATGGTGGACGCGGCTTACCGCGGCGAATATCCGTTGCCTGCGCTCGTGGTGCGCGACACGCGCCGCTCGCTCGGCGATCTCGCGCGCTACTGGCGCGCGCGCTTCGCGCCCACCCTGATCGCCATCACCGGCTCGAACGGCAAGACCACCGTGAAGGAGATGCTCGCGGCCATCCTGAGGCGCCACGCCGGCGAAGAGGCGGTGCTCGCCACGCGGGGGAATCTCAACAATGACATCGGGCTGCCGCTCACGCTGCTCGGGCTGCGCCACGCGCATCGCTGGTGCGCGATCGAGCTCGGCATGAACCACAAGGGCGAGATCGCCTACCTCGCCGGCATCGCGCGCCCGACGATGGCGCTCGTCAACAACGCGCAGCGCGAGCACCTCGAGTTCATGCGCTCGGTCGAGGAAGTCGCCGCGGAGAACGCGTCGGTCTACGACGCGCTACCCGCCGACGGCGTCGCGGTGATCAACGCCGACGATCCTCACGCCGTGTTCTTCCGCAGCCGCGCGGGCACGCGCCGCGCGGTCGAGTTCGGCCTGAGCGGTGCGCCGGTCGGCGGGCGCTATCGCCTCGGCCACCTCTCGAGCGAGATCCGCCTGCAGACGCCGGCGGGCGAGGCCGATGCCACGCTCGCCATTCCCGGCGTACACAACGTGCGCAATGCGCTCGCCGCCGCCGCCTGCGCCTATGCCGCGGGGATAAAGCCCGCCACTATTGGCGAAGGGCTGACGGCCTTCCGCCCCTACACCGGCAGGCTGCAGGTAAGAAAGGCAGCCGGCGGCGCCACCGTGATCGATGACAGCTACAACGCCAATCCGGATTCGGTGCGCGCCGCGATCGACGTACTCGCCTCCTGTGCGCCGCCCACGGCCCTAGTGCTCGGCGACATGGGCGAAGTCGGCGAGCACTGCGCGGAGTTTCATCGTGAGGTCGGCGCCTATGCGCGCGCCAAGGGCGTGTCGCAACTGCTCGCGCTCGGCGACGCGACGAAGCACGCGGTGGAGGCCTTCGGCGCCGGCGCGCGGCATTTCAAGACCGTGGAAGAACTCGTTGGCAACCTGAAGGGCGAAACCGTGCTCGTGAAAGGGTCCCGCTTCATGAAGATGGAGCGCGTCGTGGCTGCGCTCACCGGCCAAACAGGTAGCGCTCCCGACAAACGGTCGCTCGGCGAGGGAGGGCACTGATGCTGCTCGAGCTCGCGCAATGGCTGGCGAAAGAGGTCCGCCTCTTCAACGTCTTCAACTACATCACGCTGCGCGCGGTGCTAGCGTGCCTCACCGCGCTCGCGGTGTCGCTGATCCTCGGCCCCTACGTCATCCGCAAGCTCACGGCGTACAAGATCGGGCAGGCGGTGCGCGAGGAGGGCCCGCGCTCGCACCTCACCAAGGCCGGCACGCCGACCATGGGCGGCGCGCTCATCCTCGTGTCCATGTGCCTTACCACGCTGCTCTGGGGCGATCTCTCGAACCGCTTCGTATGGGTGGTGCTTCTCGTGACGCTCGCGTTCGGCACGATCGGCTGGATCGACGACTACCGCAAGGTCGTGCACCGCAATCCGCGCGGCTTGCCGGCGCGCTGGAAGTTCTTCTGGCAGGCGCTGATCGGACTGTCGGCGGCGCTCTATCTCGGAACGATGACACAGGCGATCCCGGCGCTGAACCAGCTGATCGTGCCGTTCTTCAAGCACATCGCGTACCCGCTCGGCGCCGTCGGCTTCGTCGTGCTGACCTTCTTCGTCATCGTCGGCACCTCGAACGCGGTCAACCTCACCGACGGGCTCGACGGCCTCGCGATCATGCCGACCGTGATGGTGGGAGGCGCGCTCGGCATCTTCGCCTACGTCGCCGGCCACGCGGTGTTCTCCAAGTATCTCGGCCTGCCGTACATCGTGGGCGCGGGCGAGCTCGCGGTGATCTGCGGCGCGCTCGCCGGCGCGGGCCTCGGCTTTCTCTGGTTCAACGCCTACCCGGCGGAAGTGTTCATGGGCGACGTCGGCGCGCTCGCGCTCGGCGCGGCGCTCGGCACGATCGCGGTCATCGTGCGCCAGGAGATCGTGCTCTTCATCATGGGCGGCGTGTTCGTCGCGGAGACGGTCTCGGTCATGCTGCAGGTGCTCTACTTCAAATGGACTGGCGGCAAGCGCATCTTCCGCATGGCGCCGCTGCACCACCATTACGAGCTCGAAGGCTGGAAGGAGAGCCAGGTGGTGGTGCGCTTCTGGATCATCACCATGATGCTCGTGCTGTTCGGGCTCTCGACCCTCAAGCTCAGATGATGCGCGAGCCGCCCTTCACGCTCCTCGACAAGCGCGTGCTCGTCCTCGGCCTGGGCGATACCGGGCTTTCCGTCGCGCGCTGGGTCGAGCGCAGCCGAGGCCGCGCGCGCGTCGCCGACACGCGCGCCGCGCCGCCGCGGGCGGAGGAATTCCGCGGCGAGCTTCATGCCGGCGACTTTCGTGACGCACTTCTCGACGGCGTGGACCTGGTTTGCGTGAGTCCGGGGCTCGCTCTCAACGAGCCGGTGGTCGGGGAAGCCGTGCGCAGGCGCATCCCGGTCGTCGGCGACATCGAGCTCTTCGCCTGGCACAACACCCAGCCCGTGCTTGCCGTGACCGGCACCAACGGCAAGAGCACCGTAACCGCGCTCGCCGGACACCTGCTGCGCAGCGCCGGCCTCGACTGCGAGGTGGCCGGCAACATCGGGCCCCCGGTGCTGGATGCGCTCATCAGGCGCAGCACCCCGCCGGCGGCCTGGGTGCTCGAGCTTTCCAGCTATCAGCTCGAGACCACCTCCTCGCTCGCGCCGGCGGCGGCGGCGATGCTCAACCTCACCGAGGACCATCTGGACCGCTACGCGAGCCTCGACGGCTATGGCGCCGCCAAGGCGCGCATCTTCGCCGGGACCGGCGTTCAGGTGCTGAACCGCGACGATGGACGCTCCATCGGCATGGCGCTCCCCGGGCGCGAAGTCGTGACTTTCGGTATGGACGCTCCGCCGAACGACGCCGATTTCGGCATCGCCGGCGGCTGCCTCGTGCGCGGCGCGCACAAGATCCTGCCGGTGGATGAGCTCTCCATCCGCGGTGCGCACAACGCCGCGAATGCGCTCGCTGCTTGCGCTTTGGTTTCTAATTTCGAAATCAGTCTGGAGCAATTGCGTCCTGGTCTGAAAAGCTTCAAAGGCCTGCCGCACCGGCTCGAGCTCCTGGCGACGCGCCGCGGCGTTGAGTGGTACGACGATTCCAAGGGCACTAATGTCGGCGCTACGGTCGCGGCGCTGCGCGGCCTCGGACGCAAGTGCGTGCTAATCCTCGGCGGCGACGGCAAAGGCCAGGATTTCTCGCCGCTGCGCGAGCCGGTAGCGCGGCATGCGGCGAGCGTGCTGCTCATCGGCCGAGATGCGCCGCTGATCCAGAAAGTAGTGTTGGGCGAACGGTGTGCGTCGCTCGAGCAAGCGGTGCAGCGGGCCGCCGAGCTCGCCAAGCCCGGGGAAGCGGTGCTCCTTTCGCCGGCGTGCGCAAGCTTCGACATGTTCCGCGACTACCGCCATCGCGGCGAGGTGTTCGCGCAGGCGGTGAGGAACCTTGCGCCGTGAGCCAGACCTACGTTTTCGCGCGCAATGCGCCGAGCGCCGAGTACGATCGCTCGGCGACCTGGGCCGCGCTCATCCTCGCCGCGATCGGCTTGGTGATGGTGTATTCGGCCTCGATCGCCATCGCCGAAGCGAGCCGCTACACCGGCAACAACCCGGCGTGGTACCTCATGCGCCATGCGGCGTACCTTGCGGTTGCGCTCGGATCCGCGATCACCGTGTTCCTGATCCCGGCGCGCATGTGGCAGAAGCTCGCGCCGTGGCTCTTCCTGGCGACGCTCGCCGGCCTCGCACTGGTCCTGGTCCCGGGGTTCGGGCGCGAAGTGAACGGCGCGCGGCGCTGGCTCGACCTGCCGGGCTTCGGCTTCCAGCCTTCGGAGCTCATGAAGCTCGCGGTGGTCCTCTACGCCGCGGACTACACCGCGCGCAAGCACGCGGTGCTGAAAAGCTTCCGCCGCGGCCTGCTGCCGATGCTCGCGGTGATGCTGCTCGTCTCGTGGCTGCTGTTGCGCGAGCCGGACTTCGGCGCGCTGGTCGTCATCGCGATGATCGCGTTCTCGATTCTCTTTCTCGGCGGCATGAACGGCCGGCACTTCGTGGCGCTGCTCGGCATGCTCACCGTGGGCTTTGCGCTGCTCGTGCTTTTCTCGCCCTACCGCATGCAGCGCATCTTCGGCTTCATGGATCCCTGGTCCGATCCCTACGGCAAGGGCTACCAGCTCTCGCATGCGCTGATCGCTTTCGGCCGCGGCGAATGGTTCGGCGTGGGTCTCGGCGCGAGCGTCGAGAAGCTCCACTACCTGCCCGAAGCGCACACCGATTTCCTGCTCGCGGTGGTCGCCGAGGAGCTCGGCCTCGTCGGCGTCGCCCTGGTGATCGGACTTTTCGCCTGGCTCGTGGCGCGCGCCTTCGCCATTGGACGGCAGGCGTGCCAGCACGAGCGTCACTTCGCCGCGCTCGCTGCGCAGGGCATCGGCATCTGGTTCGGCTTCCAGGCGCTCATCAACATGGGCGTCAACATGGGCCTCCTACCCACGAAAGGGCTCACGCTCCCGCTCATGAGCTATGGCGGCTCGAGCCTGCTCGCCAACTTCGTGGCGCTTGCCATTCTCCTGAGGATCGACTGGGAGAACCGCCAGCTCTCGAGAGGACTAAATGCTTAACGGCAGAGGCCTGAACGCGTGAAGAGCATCCTCATCATGGCGGGCGGAACCGGCGGCCATATCTTCCCGGGCCTTGCGGTCGCCGAAGAGATGCGCGCCGCCGGCTGGGACGTGGTGTGGATGGGCGCGCGGGGCGGCATGGAGGAGCGCCTGGTGCCCCAGCGCGGCTACCGCACCGCCTGGATCCGGGCGCGCGCCGCCCGCGGCAAGGGCTTGCTGCAAAAGCTCCTGCTGCCGGCAAACCTGCTCTTCTCATTCTGGGAAAGCGCGCGCTACATCCGCAGCCTCAAGCCCTCGGTGGTGCTCGGCTTGGGCGGCTACGTCGCGTTTCCCGGCGGCATGATGGCTTCGCTCCTCAACCGCCCACTCGCGCTGCACGAGCAGAACGCCATCCCCGGGCTGGCCAACCGCGTGCTGGCGCAGGTAAGCGACAAGGTGATGGCCGCCTTTCCGGGTGCCCTCAAGGGCGCCGAGTGGACCGGCAATCCGGTACGCGCGGAAATCGCCGCGATTCCGGCACCCGAGGACCGCTTCCGGGGCCGCTCTGGAGCATTGAGGATCCTTGTTGTGGGTGGCAGCCTGGGAGCGCAAGCGCTGAACGAGGCGCTGCCGAAGGCGATCGCGCTTCTGCCCGCGAGGCCGGTCGTGGTCCACCAGGCGGGCGAAAAGCATCTTGAAGCGCTGAAGGCCAACTATGCGACGGCCGGCGTGGCTGGTGAGCTCATTGCCTTCATCGACGACATGGCGCGCCGCTACGCCGAGGCGGATCTCGTCATCTGCCGCGCGGGCGCGGTGACGATCGCCGAACTGTCCGCGGGCGGCATGGCAAGCATCCTGGTGCCATTCCCGCACGCGGTCGACGACCACCAGACCGCGAACGCGAAATTCCTGTCGGGGCGCGGCGCCGCCATCCTCATACAGCAACGGGACCTCTCTCCCCGCAGGCTGGCCGAGCTCATCGGATCGCTCGATCGCGTGAAGCTGCTCGACATGGCACGCAAGGCACGCGCGCTCGGCAAGCCGGACGCCGCACGCATCGTGGCGCAGCGCTGCATGGAGATTGCCCGGTGAAGCACAAGGTCCGCCACATCCATTTCGTCGGCATCGGCGGCTCCGGCATGTCCGGCATCGCCGAGGTGCTCGCCAACCTGGGCTACGAGGTGAGCGGCTCCGACCTTGCGCAGAACGCGGCCACGCGCCGCCTCGCTTCCCTCGGGGTCAAAGTCAAGACAGGACATTCCAAGGAGAACGTCAACGGTTCGGATGCCGTCGTCGTGTCAGCCGCCGTGCAGGCCGACAACCCCGAGGTTGTCGCCGCACGCGAGCACCGCATTCCTGTAGTGCCGCGCGCGCTCATGCTCGCCGAACTCATGCGGCTCAAGCAGGGCGTGGCGATCGCCGGCACTCACGGCAAGACGACCACGACGAGCCTGGTGGCGAGCGTGCTCGCCGAGGGCGGGCTCGACCCCACCTTCGTCATCGGCGGACGCCTGAACGCCGTGGGCTCCAACGCGCGCCTGGGAGCGGGCGATTTCATCGTGGTGGAGGCCGACGAATCCGACGCCTCGTTCCTGCACCTGCAGCCGGTGATCGCCGTGGTCACGAACATCGATGCCGATCACATGGATACCTACCAGCAGGACTTCGGGCGGCTGAGGCAGGCTTTCCTGCAATTCCTGCAGAATCTGCCCTTCTACGGCGCCGCGGTTCTCTGCACCGACGACCCGAACCTGCGCGAGCTGCTGCCGCAGGTCACGAAGCCGGTGCTCGCCTACGGCACGAGCGAGGACGCACCGGTGCGCGCCGAGGCCATCGCCCACGACGGCGGCCGCATGAACTTCCGCGCGCTGCGCCAGGGCGCAAGACCGCTCGATGTCGTGCTCAACCTGCCGGGGCGCCACAACGTGCTGAATGCGCTCGCCGCGATTGCCGTAGGCACCGAGCTGCAAATCAGAGACGAATCCATCCTTAAGGCGTTGAGGGAGTTTCGCGGCGTCGGGCGCCGCTTCCAGAACTACGGAACGATCGGCAACAAGTTCACGCTGATCGACGACTACGGCCACCACCCGGCCGAGATGGCGGCGACGCTCGAGGCGGCGCGCGGCGCCTTCCCCGGCCGGCGCATCGTGCTCGCCTTCCAGCCCCACCGCTACACGCGCACGCGGGACCTTTTCGAGGATTTCGTGTGCGTCCTGTCCGGCGCCGACGTGCTGCTGCTCGCCGAGGTGTATCCGGCTGGAGAGGCGCCGATCGTGGCCGCCGATGGCCGCTCGCTCGCTCGCGCGCTGCGCCTCGCCGGCAAGGTGGAGCCGGTTTTCGTCGAAGACATCGCCGAGATGCCCGCCGCGATCCGGCGCGCGGCCGAGGAAGGCGACGTGGTCATTACCATGGGCGCGGGCTCGATCGGCGGCGTGCCCGCCCAGCTCACGCAGCCGGCATGAACATGGCCGAGTCGCTTGCCTTCCGGGAACTGCGCGGCGAGCTCCGGCGTGACGAGCCGATGGCCCGCCACGTGACCTGGCGCGCCGGCGGCTCGGCCGACCGCTTCTACATGCCCGCGGACCTCGACGACTTGGCGGCTTTTCTGCGGCAGCTGCCGCCGCAGGAGCCGCTCCTCTTCGTCGGCCTGGGCTCGAACCTGCTGGTGCGCGACGGCGGCTGGCGCGGCACCGTGGTGCTCATGCACGCTTCCTCCCGCCGGCCGAAGATGCGCGATGGCCTGATCTACGCCGAAGCCGGCGTCGCGGCCCCGAAAGTGGCGCGCTTCGCCGCGTTGCATGACCTCGAGGGAGCCGAGTTTCTCGCAGGCGTGCCCGGCACGGTGGGCGGCGCGCTCGCCATGAATGCCGGCTGCTATGGCGGCGAGACCTGGGACATCGTGGAGCGCGTCGCCACCGTTGACCGACAGGGCCGCATCGTGCAGCGCGGCCGCGACGAGTACGACATCGGTTATCGCCACTGCGCGCCCAAGACCCCGGGCCAGGAATGGTTTGCCGCAGCCTGGTTCCGCCTCCGGCCCGGCCACGGCGACGCCTCCCGCGCCGTGATGAAGGGGCTCCTCGCCCGGCGCATCGCTACCCAGCCGCTTTCGCTGCCGAATGCCGGCAGCGTGTTCCGCAACCCGCCCAAGCACCATGCCGCGCGCTTGATCGAGTCATGCGGCCTGAAAGGCTTCGAGCGCGGCGGCGCGCGCATCTCGGAGAAGCACGCCAACTTCATCGTCAACCCGAAGGGCGCCGCGAAGGCCTCCGATATCGAGTGGCTGATCCGCCACATCCAGCGCATGGTTTACCAGATGAAAGGCGTCTACCTGGCGACGGAAGTTCGCATCGTGGGGGAAGAAGCTTGAATGTAGGAACTCATTTCGGGAAAGTGGCCGTGCTCATGGGCGGCAAATCTGCCGAGCGCGAGATCTCGCTCATGAGCGGCAACGGCGTGCTGAAGGCGCTGCGCGCGAAGGGGATCGACGCCCATGCCTTCGACCCGGCGCAGCGCGAACTCTTCGATCTCAAGCAGGAACGCTACGCGCGCTGCTTCATCGCGCTGCACGGGCGCGGCGGAGAGGACGGCACGATCCAGGGCGCGCTCGAAGTGCTCGGCATCCCCTATACCGGGAGCGGCGTGCTCGGCTCAGCCATCGGCATGGACAAGGTGCGCGCCAAGATGATCTGGATCGCGAACGGACTGCCGACCCCTCGATTCCGGGTTCTTGCGGAGAAGGAGAACTGGCAGTCCGTCGCGCGCGAGCTGAAGCTCCCACTCATCGTGAAGCCCGCGAACGAGGGCTCGACCCTCGGGCTGACGAAAGTGCGTTCAGCGAAGGAATTGCCCGCGGCGTACGAGCTCGCATCCAAGAAATACCACGACACGGCGCTCGCCGAGGTGTTCATCGACGGGCCGGAATACACGGCGAGCATCCTCGGCGACACCGCGTTGCCGCTGATCCGCATCGAAGCGCCGCAGGGCAACTACGACTACCAGCACAAGTATTTTACCGACGACACGAAGTACCACTGCCCCTGCAGCCTGCCGCCGAAGAAGGAGAAGGAGCTGCAAGCGCTTTCGCTCGAGGCGTTCCGCGTCGCCGGCTGCAGCGGCTGGGGACGCATCGACATCATGCTCGACGCAAAGAAGCGGCCATGGCTGCTCGAAGTGAACACCTCCCCGGGCATGACGGGCCACAGCCTGGTGCCGATGGCAGCGCGCGCCGTCGGCATCTCGTACGAAGACCTGTGCGTGAAGATCCTGGAGCTCGCTCATGTCGGCTAGATTGGCGCTTCTCGCGGGCATGCTTTCCGGGTTGCTGATGCTGGCCGCCTGCCTGGGCGGGCTCTACTGGCTGCTCCTCCCGCAGCGCTTCCCCGTCACCCAAGTAGAGCTCAAGGGAGAGCTGAAGAACGTCACCCGGGCACAGATAGAGGCGGCGCTGCCGCGCGCCGCGGGAAACTTCTTCGCTGCCGATCTCGCGGAGGTGCGCGCGAGCGTGGAGCGCCTGGCCTGGGTGCGCCGCGTCGCGGTGCGCCGGGTCTGGCCGGGGCGCCTCGAGGTCGCCGTGGAAGAGCATGTGGCGCTCGCGCGCTGGGGCACGGGGGACGAAATGAGCCGGCTGGTCAACACCTTCGGCGAGACGTTCTCCGCCAACACCAAGCAGGCGCTGCCCGTGTTCGTCGCCCCGGGCGGCACAGCGGCCGAAGTAGTGCGGCGCTACCGTCGCTTCAACGAGCTCGTGGCGCCGCTTGGCACGAGCGTCGAGCGGGTAGTGCTGACCCAGCGCCTTGCCTGGCAGCTGCGCCTGGGCAACGGGCTGCACGTCATGCTCGGGCGCGACGCCGATTTGGCGGAGGAGCGGCTGCGCCGCTTCGTGGAAAGTTATGCAGTAACAGTGGGGAAAACAAAGAAGCGACACGAGTACGTCGACTTGCGCTATCCGAACGGCTTCGCGCTGCGCGTGCCGGACGGGAGCGGCTGAGCACGGATGCCAAAAGAGAACAAGAACCTGATCGTGGCTCTCGACATCGGTACCTCCAAGGTGGCCTGCCTCGTCGGCGAGATCGGCGCCGACGGCGCGCTCGCGCTTCTCGGCATGGGAAGCCACGAGTCGAAGGGCCTCAAGAAGGGCGTGGTGGTGAACATCGAGGCGACCGTCGCCGCGATCCAGCGCGCGCTCGAGGAGGCGGAGCTGATGGCCGACTGCAAGATCGCCGCGGGCTATGTCGGCATCGCGGGCAGCCACATCCGCAGCTTCAATTCGACCGGCATGGTGGCAGTGAAGGACCGCGAGGTGAGCCCGCTGGACGTGAACCGCGTAATCGACACCGCGCGCGCGGTGAACATCCCGACCGACCAGCAGATCCTGCACGTGCTGCGCCAGGAATTCATCATCGACGGCCAGGAGGACGTGCGCGAGCCGATCGGCATGTCGGGCGTGCGCCTGGAAGTAAAGGTGCACATCGTCACCGGGGCGGTGTCGGCGGCGCAGAACATCGTGAAGTGCGTGCGCCGCTGCGGCCTGGAAGTGAGCGACCTCATCCTGCAGCCGCTCGCCTCCTCGCGCGCGGTGCTCTCCGAGGACGAGAAGGACCTCGGCGTTTGCCTGTTGGACATCGGCGGCGGGACCACGGACATCGCGGTGTTCACGCACGGCGCGATCCGGCATACCGCGGTGATCCCGATCGCCGGGGACCAGATCACCAACGACATCGCGATGGCGCTGCGCACGCCGACTGCGGATGCCGAGGCGATCAAGATCCGCCACGGTGTGGCGCTGCGCGCGCTCGCGGATCCGAACGCGATGATCGAAGTGCCGGGCATCGGCGAGCGCGGCTCGCGCTCCATGTCGCGCCAGACCCTGGCCGAAGTGATCGAGCCGCGCGTCGAGGAGCTCTATTCGCTCGTGCAACAGGTGCTGCGCGAGTCGGGCTTCGAGGAGCTGCTGTCGAGCGGCGTGGTGCTCACCGGCGGCTCGGCGGTGATGCAGGGCATGGTCGAGCTCGGCGAGGAGATCTTCCACATGCCGGTACGCATCGGCGTTCCGCGCTATGCCGGGGCGCTGGCGGAAGTGCTGCGCACGCCGCGCTACGCCACCGCGATGGGCCTCCTCTACGAGGGCGTCGCGCAGAGGGAGCAGGGCAAGCTTTCGCGCCAGAGCGGCTCGGTCAAGGCCGTTCTGGGGCGCATGCGGGAGTGGTTCCAACGCAACTTTTGAGGCGTAACAACAAGGCAAGGAGAGAACAACAATGTTTGAGATCATCGATAGTCAAGCAACAGGCCCCGTCATAAAAGTGATCGGGGTGGGTGGCGCCGGCGGCAACGCCATCAACCACATGATCGAGACCGGTGTGCAGGGCGTGGAGTTCATCGCCGTCAATACCGACGCCCAGGTGCTGTCGCGCAACAAGGCGCGCAACCAGCTGCAGCTCGGTTCGAGCGGGCTGGGCGCCGGTGCGAGGCCCGAAGAGGCCCGCGCCGCTGCGCTCGCCGAGCGCGAGCGCATCGAGGAGGCGGTCGCCGGCTCGCACATGGTGTTCATCACCGCGGGCATGGGCGGCGGCACCGGCACCGGCGCCGCGCCGGTCATCGCGGAAGTGGCGCGCGGGCTGGGCATCCTCACGGTCGCCGTGGTGACCAAGCCATTCACCTTCGAAGGGTCCAAGCGCATGAAGGTCGCCGAGCAGGGCATCGAGGCGCTCGGGCCGCACGTCGATTCGCTTATCGTGATCCTGAACGACAAGCTGGAGGAAGTGCTAGGCGAGGACGTGACTCAGGAGGACGCGTTCAAAGCGGCCGACGATGTGCTGAACAACGCGGTCGCCGGCATCGCGGAGATCATCAACCTACCCGGATTGGTGAACGTCGACTTCCAGGACGTGAAAACGGTGATGTCCGAGCAGGGCATGGCGATGATGGGCTCGGCGTCCGCAGCCGGCATCGATCGCGCGCGCATCGCCGCCGAGCAGGCGATCGCCTGCCCGCTGCTCGAGGGCGTCAACCTCGCCGGTGCGCGCGGCGTGCTGGTCAACATCACCGCTTCGCGGCCGAGCCTGAAGCTGCGCGAGACCAAGGAGGTGATGAACATCATCCGCACCTTCGCCGCCGAAGACGCCACTATCATCTACGGCGGGGTCTACGACGATTCGCTCGCTGACAGCCTGCGCGTTACCGTGGTGGCGACGGGCCTCGGCCTCGGGAACTCGGCGCGGCAGCAGCCCAAGCCGCAACTGGTCGTCTCCCAGAAAACCGGGACCGACAATGCCCCGGGGCCGGTGGACTACCACCAGCTCGAGCAGGTGCCGGCGGTCATCCGGCGAAATCGCGCCTCGACCGTCGAGGCGCTACAGCAGAGCGGCGTCGACAAGTACGACATTCCCGCTTTCCTGCGCAAGCAGGCGGACTAAGAGGAAAACCGTCTGGCAAAGAATGGCGAAAGCGGGGACTCCCTCCTTGCCGGGGGTGCCCCGCGCTTGCCTCTGTGTCATGATGGCCGGGCCATGGCCGAGTCGACCCCCCCAGCCTCGGGCGAGGCGCTGTTCGGCGCGCTGTTCGAGCAGTCGGCGGCCGCGATCGCCGTATTCTCCATCGGCGGGCGCTTTCTGCGCGCCAACCCGGCGATGTGCCGGCTGCTCGGTTACACCGAGCAGGAGCTCACCCAGAAAACGCATCTCGACGTGATCCATATCGAGGACCTGGAGGCCGCCGCGGTGGCGCGCGCGCAAGTGATCTCCGGAAAAGCGAAGCCGCGCCTGGCCGAGCGCCGCTATGTGCACAAGGACGGCACCGCCGTGTGGGTGCAGATGAGCGGCGCGGTGGTGCGCGACGAGTCGGGCGCGCCGCAGTGCACGGTGCTCGTGGCGAACGACATTTCGGCGCTGAAGCGCTCCCTGCGCCGGAGCAAGCGCCGCTTCCGCCGCATGGTCGAGATGAGCTCCGACTGGTACTGGATGCAGGACGAGCATTTCCGCTTCGTCGAGGTCGCCGGGCTCGACGTGCAGGAGGCCGACACCGACGTCGTGATCGGAAAAGCGCGCTGGGAGATCCCCGGCCTCGGCGCGCTGCCGGACAAGGTCTGGGAGAATCATCGCGCCAAGCTCGAGCGTCACGAATCGTTCTCCGACTTCGTGTTCCTGCGCTGCAACCGTGCAGGCGAGCTGCGTTACCTCTCGGTGAGCGGGGAGCCGCTGTTCGACGAGCAGGGCAAGTTCATCGGCTATCACGGCGTCGGCAAGGACATCACCGAGCGCGCGCGCGACCAGAAGGCGCTCGAGGACAGCGAGCGGCGCTACCGCGCGCTGTTCGAAGTGCACCCGCAGCCGATGTGGGTCGTCGACGCGAACACGCTCGCGTTCCTGGCGGTCAACGGTGCCGCGGTACGGCTCTACGGCTACTCCAAAGAGGAATTCCTGGGCATGACCGCCGACCAGATCCGGCCGGAAGAAGACGTCGACGACCTGCGCCGCGCCTTCGCCGACTGGAGCAACAACTACAGCCAGCGGCTGTGGCGCCATCGGAAGAAAAGCGGCGAGGTGATCCCGGTGAAGGTTACTTCCTTCAACCTCGAGTTCGCCGGGCGCCGGGCGCGCCTGGGGGTGATCGAGGACCTGACCGAGCGCCTGCAGGCCGAAGCGCGCGCGAAGCAGAGCGAGCAGCGCTATCGCTCGCTGCTCGAAAGCCGCAACGGAACCTCGCAGGAGTAGAATGCAGAGGCCCGCGAAGGCATAGATGGTCAAGCAGCGCACGCTCAAGTCCCTCATCAGCGCGTCCGGCGTCGGCCTGCATACCGGACAGAAGGTGCGCATGACGCTGCGGCCGGCGCCGGCCGACACCGGCATCGTGTTCCGCCGCATCGATCTGGAACCGCCGCTCGACATCCCGGCGCGCGCCGAGCTCGTAGGCGAGGCGCGCCTCGCTTCCACCCTGGTCAAGGACGGCGTGAAGATCTACACGGTCGAGCACCTCATGTCCGCGCTCTCGGGCCTCGGCATCGACAACGTGTTCGTCGATCTTGACGCGTCCGAGCTGCCCATCATGGATGGCAGCGCCTCGCCGTTCGCGCTCCTGCTGCAGCAGGCCGGGATCGAGGAGCAGGGCGCGCCGAAGCGCTTCCTGCGCGTGAAGAAGCCGGTCGAGGTGAAAGACGGCGACAAGTGGGCGCGGCTCGAGCCGTACGCAGGCTTCCGGGTCTCGTTCTCGATCGACTTCCGCCATCCGGTCATCGATCGCAGCACGCAGTCGGTCACCATCGACTTTGCCGAAACCTCGTATCTGAAGGAGATCGCGCGCGCCCGCACCTTCGGTTTCATGCACGAGGTGGAGGACCTGAAGGACAGCGGGCTTGCGCTCGGCGGGGGGCTCGACAACGCCGTGGTTCTCGACGAGCAGGGCGTCCTCAACAGCGAGGGCCTGCGCTTCGCCGACGAGTTCATCCGCCACAAGCTGCTCGACGCCATCGGCGATCTTTATCTCCTCGGGCGGCCGCTCCTCGGCGCCTTCACGGCGCACAAGTCCGGGCATGCGCTCAACAACCGCCTGGTACGCGCCGCGCTCTCCGAGCCCGGAGCGCTCGAGACCGTGGTGTTTGAGCGCGCCGAGGAAGCCCCCGCGGGCATCGCTCGTTTCTCGACCCAGTTGAGCTAGGTGTTCGCAGTCCTGCGGATCGCGGTCGTCGTGGTCGCGGTCGTGCTCGGGTTCGCCGTAGCTGCGTGGCTGCTCACCGGAGACCCGCGCTGGCGGCGCTTTGCCTGGGTTGTGTTCAAGTACGCGGTCTTCGGCTTGACCGCGATCCTGCTCCTCTTTGCCGGCGAGGCCCTGCTGGAGTAGCCCCCATCGGCCGGCCGCGGCGCTCGAGCAGCGCGCGCAATGCGTCGCGCGCAGGCGAGTCGCGCATGCTCGCGTAGAGGCGACTCAGGCTGTCGAGCGCCGACGTGGACAAGTCGGCATGTTTGTGCGGCGCAACAATGCTTTCGCGTGACGGGTTTGGTTGCACCCTCGTAGAAACGGAATTAACCTGCAGTGGCTGTTTTGAAAAGCATTTTGCCAGGGACGTGGCGAGCAGCCGGAGCTTCGCCGCAGCGGCCGGAGAAGCCGCGAGGAGCACCAGGTGGCTGTCCCGGTAGCTGACAACGCGGGTCTGGCGCGCCAGGTCGGGCGGCAGGAACCCGCGAAGTAGCCCGGCGAGCGCACGCAACTCGTGCGCTTTCGCGAGGACCGGCTGCAGCGAGGCTTCGGCCGCGAGGATCCGGTCGAGCTTGAGCGGACGCACAAATGGCGGGGAGGTAGTGGTCGTGCAGATTATCCTGATCTCGGACCGGCTGGCGAGGGCGAGGTCAGTTCACATGTCGTTCGGGCACCTGATGGGCACAGCGTTCCTCGGGCTGCTGCTGGTGCTCGGAGTGGCCGCGGCGCTCTACTGGCTCACCTTGCGCTACGCCGCCGAGGTGCGCCTGCCCGTGCTGCAGGAGCTCGTGGCCGCGGCGCAGCGCGCCCAAGCGGAGCGCGAGCGCACGTTCGTGCAGCAGAACATCAACTCCATGGCGACGAAGCTCGGCGAGATGCAGGCGCAACTCACGCGCCTGGACGCGCTCGGCGAGCGCCTGTCCGCGCTCGCCGGGATCCGGCCGCAGGAGTTTCGCATCGGCGGGGTGCCGGGGCTCGGCGGCGCAGCGCCCACTCAGCTGCCGCCGCAGAACCTCTCGCTCGGCGAATTCAGTGAGAAGCTCCTGCTCCTCGCGCGCCAGGTGGAAAGCCGCAACGACATGCTGGGCGTGCTCGAAGCGCAGCTCTTCGAGCAGGCGGTGAAGAAAAAGATGATCCCCACCATGATGCCCGTGAAGGCGTCCTACAACCCCTCGGGCTTCGGCAAGCGCATCGACCCCTTCAACGGCCAGTGGGCGATACACGAGGGCATCGATTTCATCGCCGACCACGGCTCGCCTATCGTCGCGGCCGCGGGCGGAGTGGTCATCTTCTCCGGGTTCCACCCGCAGTACGGCTACATGGTGGACATCGATCACGGTAACGACCTCGTCACGCGCTACGCGCATTGCTCGAAGCTGCTGGTGCGCGAAGGCGACCTGGTGCAACGCGGGCGCAAGATCGCCGAGGTAGGCTCCACCGGCCGCTCGACCGGGGCGCACCTGCATTTCGAGGTGCGCTTCAGGGGCGCGGCACAGAACCCGGCCAAGTTCCTCGTCACCTCGAGCCAGGTCGCCGCAGTCAAGTAAGGGCACGGTTTTCCAAGTAAAATCGGCGGTTTTCGCACCGCCCATTGTGGAATTCCTGCGCTCGATCCTAGAGGCCCTGTGGCGCCTGCCGGCCCGCATCTTCGGCAGCCGCAACCAGCGGCTCCTCAAGCAGTACTCGCACTTCGTGCAGGCGATCAACGAGCTCGAGCCGGCGCTCGAGAAGCTCTCCGATTCGCAATTAGGAGAAAAAACAAATGAATTGAAGAAGCGTTACGCCGAGGGCGCCACGATGGAGGAGCTCCTGCCCGAGGCCTTCGCGGTCGTGCGCGAGGCGTCCAAGCGCACGCTGCGCATGCGGCACTTCGACGTGCAGCTCCTCGGCGGCATAGTGCTGCACAACGGGAAGATCGCCGAAATGAAGACCGGCGAGGGCAAGACGCTCGTCGCCACGCTGCCTGCGTACCTGAACGCGCTCACCGGCAAGGGCGTGCACATCGTCACGGTGAACGACTACCTCGCGAACCGCGACGCCGAATGGATGGGCAAGATCTACCGCTTTCTCGGCCTCACCGTCGGCGTGAACCTTCCGCACGTGGAGCCCGAGAAGAAGCGCGCCGCCTACGCCGCCGACATCACCTACGGCACCAACAACGAGTTCGGCTTCGACTACCTGCGCGACAACATGGCGATGCACGTGGAGGAGCGCTTCCAGCGCGGGCTGCATTACGCCATCGTCGACGAGGTCGACTCGATCCTGGTCGACGAGGCGCGCACGCCGCTCATCATCTCCGGGCAGGCCGAGGACCGCACCGAGATCTACCACAAGATGAACCAGGTGGCGCCGCTCCTCACGCGCCAGGCGCAGGAGAAGAAAAAGCCCGACGACCCGGAGCCGCCAGGCGACTTCTACGTGGACGAGAAGAACCACCAGATCATCCTGTCGGAGGCCGGCCACCAGAAATCTGAAGAGATCCTGACGCACGTCGGCCTGCTGCCGGCGGGCGCGAGCCTGTACGAGCCGGCGTACATCAATCTGGTCCACCATCTGTACGCGGCGCTCCGCGCGCACCATCTTTTCCACCGCGACCAGCACTACGTGGTGCAGAACGGCGAAGTCGTCATCGTCGACGAGTTCACCGGGCGCCTGATGATCGGCCGGCGCTGGTCCGACGGGCTGCACCAGGCGGTCGAGGCGAAGGAAAAGGTCGCGATCCAGAACGAGAACCAGACCCTCGCCTCGATCACTTTCCAGAACTACTTCCGCATGTACGGCAAGCTCGCTGGCATGACGGGCACCGCCGACACCGAGGCCTACGAGTTTCAGCAGATCTACGGCCTGGAGACCGTCGTGGTGCCGACGCACATGAAGATGATCCGCGCCGACCGCCAGGACCAGGTCTATCGCACCGCCAAGGAGAAACACCACGCGCTCATCAAGGACATCCGCGACTGCTACGACCGCGGGCAGCCGGTGCTGGTCGGCACCACCTCGATCGAGAACTCCGAGCTCCTCTCCGGCATGCTGCAGAAGGAAAAGCTCGCGCACCAGGTTCTGAACGCGAAGCAGCACGCGCGCGAGGCCGAGATCGTGGCGCAGGCCGGCCGGCCGAAGATGATCACCATCGCCACCAACATGGCCGGCCGAGGCACCGACATCGTGCTTGGCGGCAGCGTCGAGAAGCAGTGCGATTTCGTGGAGGCGGACGAGAAACTTCTCCACGAGGAAAAAAAGACCCGCATCGAGACGCTGCGCAGCGAGTGGCAGGCGCTGCACGACCAGGTGGTGAAGGCGGGCGGCCTGCACATCATCGGCACCGAGCGCCACGAGTCGCGGCGCATCGACAACCAGCTGCGCGGCCGCTCCGGGCGCCAAGGCGACCCGGGGAGCTCGCGCTTCTACATGTCGCTCGAGGACCCGCTGCTCAGGATCTTCGCCGGCGAGCGCATCAACCGCATCATGGTGATGCTGAAGATGCCCGAGGGGGAGGCGATCGAGCACCCCATGGTGACGCGCTCGATCGAGAGCGCACAGCGCAAGGTCGAGGCGAGGAACTTCGACATCCGCAAGCAGCTCCTCGAGTACGACGACGTCGCCAACGACCAGAGGAAGACGATCTACGCGCTGAGAAACGAGATGCTCGAATCGCAGGACGTCTCCGCGCGCGTCGCGGACCTGCGCGCTGGCGTGATCACCGATCTCTTCCGCATGTACGTGCCGGAGGAGAGCGTGGAAGAGCAGTGGGACATCGCTGGGCTGGAAGCGGGCCTCAAGTCCGAACTGCAGCTCGAGCTCCCGCTGCGCCGCTGGCTCGGCGAGGAGCCGGAGCTTCAGCCCGACGCGCTCCTCGAGCGCATCGTCGCGAGCGCGCACGAGGCGTACCACGCCAAGGTGCCGGCCGGCGCCGAGGCGTCGTTCCGCCAATACGAGCGCTATGTGGTGCTGCAGATCCTCGACGCGCACTGGCGCGAGCACCTCGCGGCGCTCGACCACCTGCGCCAAGGCATCCACCTGCGCGGCTACGCGCAGAAGAACCCGAAGCAGGAGTACAAGCGCGAGGCGTTCGCGCTGTTCACGACCATGCTCGATCGCGTCAAGCACGACACGGTGTCGATGCTGTCGCGCATGCAGCTCAGGACGCAGGCCGAGATCGATGCCGAAGAAGAAGAGCGGCAGCGGCGTCTCGCGCGTGCCATGCAGTTCCAGCATGCAGCGCCTGAGCCGGTGACTGCACCCCCGCCGCCGCAGGGCCCTGTAGCAGAACCGCAGCAGCTCTCTTCGGAACCGGTCGCGCAGTTCGTGCGCGAGACCAAGAAGGTCGGCCGCAACGAGCCCTGTCCGTGCGGGTCGGGCAAGAAGTACAAGCACTGCCACGGCAAGCTGACGTAACGATGGCGGTCGACCTTCCGCCACCGAACCCAGCCGATCTGCATCCCGTTCCTGGCGTCGACCTCGGCGTCGCCATGGCC
>DATADT010000438.1:0-3132 GCA_036258355.1 Burkholderiales bacterium | reverse complement strand
AGCTCGCGCACTTTCGCGCGCGCGAACGGGTCCTGCGGAAGGAGCCGCTTCTGCGGATACGCGTCCTCCAGGTACTCCGCGATCACCTCGGACTCGGCGAGGCGCCGGCCGTCGTCGAGCTCGAGGAAGGGCACCTTGCCCATCGGCGAGCGCGCGAGGAACTCGTCCTTCTGCGAGGGCGTGCAGGTGGGGTCCTCCTCGAAGGGCACGCCTTTTTCCAGCAGTGCGATGCGGACCTTGTTGTGGTAGTTGCTGATGTGGAACCCGCAGAGCTTTAGCATGGCGGGATTATATTGAGGCCATGCCGGACCCGGACGACAAGCCTGAATTCATCACCGATCTCGCCGCGGAGACGTCCTACGGCGGCTACCTCGGGCTCGAGCGGCTGCTGTCGGCGCAGCAGCCGCGCTCGTCGCACCACGACGAGATGCTGTTCATCATCCAGCACCAGACTTCGGAGCTCTGGATGAAGCTCATGATCCACGAGCTCGCCGCCGCGATCGCGCACGTGCAGGCCGACCGGCTCGCCCCGTGCTTCAAGATCCTGGCGCGCGTGAAGCAGATCCAGCGCCAGCTCTTCGAGCAGTGGGCGGTGCTCGAGACCCTCACGCCCTCGGAGTACGCCCAGTTCCGGCACGTGCTCGGACCGGCCTCGGGGCTGCAGTCGCACCAGTTCCGGGCCATCGAGTTCATGCTCGGCAACAAGATCGCGAACCGGATCGAGGTCCACCGGCATAGCACGGAAACCGCCTCGTTCCTCGAACGGCTCCTGCATTCGCCCAGCCTTTACGACGAGTTCCTGCGCTACCTCGCGCGCCATGGCATGCCGGTGCCGCCCGAGCGTGTCGAGCGAGACTGGTCGAAGCCGTACGAGCGCCATCCCGGCGTAGTCGCGGTGTTCAAGACGATCTACGAGAACACCGCCCGGCACTGGGCCGAGTACGACATGTGCGAGAAGCTGGTCGACGTCGAGGAGAACTTCCTGCTGTGGCGCTTCCGGCACGTGAAGACGGTGGAGCGCATCATCGGCTACAAGCGCGGCACCGGCGGCACCGCGGGCGTTTCGTTCCTGCGCAAGACCCTCGAGACGAGCCTATTTCCGGAGCTCATCGATGTCCGCACCGAGATTGGATGAGCCCTGGCTGAAGGAGCATGTCTGGCCGCGCTTCTCGCGCGTGCTCGGGCGCGGGCAGATCTACCTTGCCAACCACTCGCTCGGCCAGCCGCCCGACCGCATGGCCGACGACGTGCGCGCGGCGGTCGACGCGTGGTACCGCGACATGGACAACGCGTGGCATCTGTGGCTCGAGGGGCGCGAGCGGTTCCGCAGCCTTACGGCGAGGCTCGTCGGCTCGCCGCGGGCCGATTGCATCATTCCCAAGACGAGCGCCGGGCAGGGGCTGCGCGCGGTGCTGAACGCGCTGGCCGGAAAGCCAAGCGTGGTGGCGAGCGACGGCGAGTTCGACTCGATCGATCTCATCCTGCGCGTGTACCGCGAACAGGGCCGCATCGAGCTCAAGATGATGCCGTGGCGCGAGCTCTCCCCACACGGAGCAGACCTGGTCGTGCTCTCGAGCGTCATGTTCCGCACCGGCGAGGTGGTGCAGGAGCTTTCGCGGCTCGTGCGCGAGGCGCACGCCGGCGGCGCGCTGGTGCTGCTCGACGTCTATCACCACGCCGGCGCGCTGCCGCTCGACCTCGCCGCGCTCGAGGCCGATTTCGCTATCGGCGGCTCGTACAAGTACACGCGCGGCGGACCGGGCGCGTGCTGGCTGTACGTGCGTCCCGGGCTGGTGGACGAGCTGCGCACGCCCGACACCGGCTGGTTCGCGAAGAAGGACATGTTGGCCTACGCGCGCCCCGACCCGCCGGAGCTCGCGCCGGGGGGCGATGCGTGGCTCGAGTCGACGCCGCCGGTGCTCGCGCCGTTCCAGGCGCTGGCGGGCCTTGAGCTCACGCTCGAGCTCGGCGTCGAACGGCTGCGCGACTATTCGCTGCGGCAGAAGCAGTTGCTGTCGCGCCTGCTGCCGGCATGCGGCGGCGCGGGCAAGGACCACGGCGCTTTCGTGACGATCCGGCACCCGTACGCGGTGAAGCTCGCGGCCGAGCTGGAGAGGAAGGGCATCCGGACCGATGCGCGCGGTGAATACCTGCGCATCTGCCCGGACATCCTCACCTCGCGCGAGGAACTAGAGCTGGCGGCTGCCGAAGCGCTCCGCGCGATAGGGTGAGGGATCGACGAAGGGCGGCTCATTGCAGACGAGCTCCGCTACGAGCCGCCCGGTCACCGGGCCGAGGGTGAAGCCGTGGTGTGCGTGGCCGAAGGCGAACCAGAGCTTTTCGTGCCGCGGCCCGCGCCCGATAACCGGCATCATGTCCGGGGTGCACGGGCGCGAGCCCATCCACGCATCGGTATCGAGCCGCTCCGCGAGCGGAAAGAGCTCGCGGGCGATCGGCTCGGCGCGATTGAGCTGCACCGGCGTCTTCATCCCGTCGCGCAGCGCGAATTCGGCGCCCGTGGTGAGGCGGATGCCGCGGCGCATCGGAGCGAGGAAATAGCCACGCTCGGTATCGAGCATCGGGTGGTTGAGCACCGCGCGGCCTGCGGCGCGGTAGTGCATGTGGTAGCCGCGCTTCACCGCGAGCGGCAGGTCGTAGCCTAGCCGGCGAGTCACCGTATCGGCCCATGGCCCGAGCGCAATGATCGCATCGCGCGCCGTGACCGGCCCATCCGCCGTAAGAACCCGCCATCCGGGCTCGAGGGTCGCGGCATTGCCCTGCACGAAGCGCCCGCCTAGCTTCTCGAAGAGCCGCAGATACGCGAGCGCCACGGCCTGCGGGTCGACCGCCGCCAGGGGATCGGTCCAGTGCAGCGCGCCGACGAGGACCGGCGCGAGATGCGGTTCCTTCTCTTGAATCTGTTTCTGATTCAAGAAAACCGAGTTGATGCCGAACTCGCCCCGCCAGCGCTCGGCCTCGGCGAAGCGCCGGTCGCGCTCGCGCTCGGTACGGAAGATCTTCATCCATCCCGTGCGCCGGAATAGCTCGCCGGCGCCGGCCTCGGCGGCGAGTGCTTCGTGCTCGGCGAGGCAGTGCTCGATCAGCTTTGCATACAGGTGCGCGATGGCGCGG
>DATADT010000437.1:0-2691 GCA_036258355.1 Burkholderiales bacterium | reverse complement strand
TTACATCACCTGGCTCCTGTTCAAGGGCAGCCTCGACCAGACGCGCATCAACTGGGACGCGACCGCGCCGGTCACCGGCTGGCCGCTCGCGATCGTCTATGCCTCGGGCGTGGTGTTCGCGGTGTCGGCGGCGGTGCTGCTGGTACGCGAGACCTGGCGCGCGCTGTCCGGCCGCGCGCGCGACGAGGAGCTGGTGATGGTGAAGGAAGAGGAATGACGGTCGCCGTCTTTCTCGGCTCGCTTCTCGGCGCGATGGCGCTCGGCATCCCGATCGCGTTCGCTCTGCTCGCCTGCGGCGTGGCGCTGATGATTCACCTCAACCAGTTCGACGCGCAGATCCTGGCGCAGAACCTGATCAGCGGCGCCGACAGCTTCCCGCTGCTAGCGGTGCCGTTCTTCATCCTGGCGGGCGAGATCATGAACGCCGGCGGGCTTTCCAAGCGCATCGTCGACCTCGCCCTCGCGCTCGTCGGTCACATCCGCGGCGGGCTCGGCTACGTCACCATCATGGCGGCGATCCTGCTCTCCGCACTGTCGGGCTCGGCGGTGGCCGACGCCGCGGCGCTCACCGCGTTCCTTCTGCCGATGATGCGCAAGGCCGGACACGACGCTGCGCGCTCGGGCGGCCTGATCGCGGCAGCGAGTGTGGTCGGCCCGGTGATCCCGCCGTCGATCGGCTTCGTCATCTTCGGCGTCGCGGCGAACGTGTCGATCTCGAAGCTGTTTCTCGCCGGCATCTTCCCGGGCATCTTGATCGGCGCCGCGCTCTGGATTACCTGGTGGTGGCTCGGCCGGCGCGATATCCTCACTCCGCCGGCCCGGCGCCCGCTTGCCGAGGTGCTGCGCGCGCTGCGCGAGTCGGTGTGGGCGCTGCTGCTGCCGCTCATCATCCTCGTCGGCCTGCGCTTCGGCGTGTTCACGCCCACGGAGGCCGCGGTGGTGGCCGCGGTGTACGCGCTGTTCGTCGCAATGGTGGTCTACCGCGAGCTGCCGCTGGGCAAGCTCTACGGCGTGTTTGTGAATGCCGCGAAGCTGAGCGCGGTGATCATGTTCCTGGTCGCTGCGGCGATGGTATCGGCGTGGCTCATCACGATCGCGCAGATTCCGTCGCAGCTCGTCGGCCTCCTGCAACCTTTCCTCGACAACAAGACGCTGCTCATGATCGCCATCATGCTGCTCGTGCTGGCGGTCGGCACGGCGATGGACATGACGCCGACCATCCTGATTCTCACGCCGGTCCTGATGCCGGTCGTCAAGGCGGCCGGCATCGACCCGGTGTATTTCGGCGTGCTGTTCATCATCAACAACTCGATCGGCTTGATCACACCGCCGGTGGGCACGGTGCTGAATACCGTCGCCGGCGTGGGCCGCATGAAGCTCGACGACGTCATGCGCGGCTCGCTGCCTTTCCTGCTCGCCGAGGTGGCGGTGCTGCTTTTGATGGTGCTTTTTCCGCCGCTGGTCACCGTGCCGGCGCGGTGGCTGTCCGGCTAACCGTTCTTCCCAAGGAGACTACGCAATGAAAGCTGTATTCCGATTCACCGCTCTGGCGGCGCTGCTCGCGCTCGGCGCGGCGCACGCCCAGGAGCGCACCCTCAAGTTCGCGACGCAGAACCCGAAGGGCCATCCGATCACGATGGGGATGGAAAAGTTCGCCGAGCTTGCGGCCGCCAAGAGCGGCGGCAAGATGAAGGTGCAGCTCTTCCCCGGCGGCACGCTCGGCAGCGACCAGCACAACGTGTCAGCGCTGCAGGGCGGCACACTCGAGATCGTGTCGCTCAACTCCGGCATCCTCGCCTCGCAGGCGAAGGAGTTCGGCGTTTACGACTTCCCCTTCATGTTCGCCAGCCCGAAGGAAGCGGATGCGGTAGTCGACGGGCCGTTCGGCAAGATGATGCACGACAAGCTCGAGGCCAAGGGGATCGTCGGCCTCGCCTACTGGGAGCTCGGCTTCCGCAACATCACCAACAGCCGCCGCCCGATCCGCAAGGTCGAGGACATCGCGGGGCTCAAGCTGCGCGTCATCCCCAACGCCATCAACGTGGACTGGGTGAAGGCCCTGGGCGCCAATCCGACGCCGATGCCGTTCCCCGAGGTCTATGCGGCGCTCGACCAGAAAGCGATCGACGGGCAGGAAAACCCCGTGACGGTGATCAACGCCAACAAGTTCCACGAGGTGCAGAAGCACCTGGTGATCACCAATCACCAGTACAACCCGCAGTCGGTGATCTTCAGCAAGAAGGTCTGGGACACGCTGAGCGCGGGTGAGCAGAAGATCCTGCGCGACTCGGCGATGGAGGCCGCGAAGTTCCAGCGCCAGGCCTCGCGCGAGCAGGCGGGCGCGGCGCTCGAGAACCTGAAGAAGAACGGCATGCAGGTGACCGAGCTGTCCCCCGCGGATCTGGCGAAGTTCCAGGCGGCGATGAAGCCGGTGGTCGCAAAGCATTCGGAGGCGGTGGGTGCGGACGTAGTCAAGGCGCTCGAGGCCGAGCTCGCCAAGCTGCGCAAGTGAGAACGCGTATCGCGGTGGCGGGCGCGGGCTACATCGGCCTCGCCCACATCGCCGCGCTGCAGGCGAGCACCACGTGCGCGCTCGCGGCGATCGTCGATCCCTCGCCGGCGGCCAAGAAGGCGGCCGCCGACGGCGGGGTCCCGCTCTTTTCATCCATTGATGAACTTCTGCGAAAGGAC
>DATADT010000436.1:0-2942 GCA_036258355.1 Burkholderiales bacterium | reverse complement strand
AGGAGGTGGGTGAATCCCGGCTGGTCGAGCCCGCGCGAGGCGTCGACTTTCCCCATGTGGTCGATCACCACCGGCACCGGCGAGAGCTTCAGCTCCGGCGTCATCTTGAGCATCATCGACGGCTCGACGTAGAGCTGCAGGTGCCAGCCGAGCACCGCGAGCTTGGTTGCGAGCTTCGTCACGTCCGAGAGCGCCGGTGCGCCGCCGAGGTGCTGCACGAAGTTGAAGCGCACGCCGCGGAAGCCCTGGCCGTGCAGCTTCTTCAAGTCCGTTATGTCGGCGTTCACCGGCGCGAGCGCCACGCCGACGTAGCTCCCCGGGTGGTCGGCGAGGAAATCAGCCGCCGCCGAATGGTCGTAGCCGTGCGCCGCCGACTGCACCACCACGCCGCGCTCGATGCCGAGGAACATGTGGCGGTCGATCAGCACATCTTTCGGCGCGTCGAAGGGCGTGTACGGCGACTTCTCGTCGAACGTGAACTTCGCCTTCGGGCCGAGGATGTGGAAATGCGCATCGCACGAGAGCGGCAGCAGCTTGAGCTTCGGCTCGGTCGGGTTGTTGTGATAGGCCATCGTTGCGAGCGATTGTATGCGCAAAGATCAGGCGCTGACGTAAGGCGCGAGCGGGGCGATCGCCTCGCCGCGCCGCATCGGCACGCACTCGGGCGGGAACTCCTGGCGGAAGGTGCCGCCGTGCCGGCGGACGGCGGCGATGAAGCCGCCGAGGTGGCGCATTGCGCCGGTCGGCAAGTCGTGCAGCACGAGCAGCGTGCGCGGGTGGGCGAGGCACTGCGCGAGCGCCACCCCGACCCAGCCGTCGGGGTCCGCCCAGTCGCGGGGTATCGCATTCCAGAGTACACAAGTCATTTTTTCGACGGTCAGCACTTCGAGCGCCTCCTTGTTCAGCAAATGCGGCCCTAGCTCGCCGCCGCGGCCGAAAGGGCGAAACAGGCGGTCCGGATGCGCGAGCGCGCCGAGCAGCGCCTCGGTGTCGAGAATCTCCGTGCGTGCGACGCCCGGCTCGGCGACCATGCCGAGCGGCCGGCGGTGCGTCATGGTGTGGTTGCCGATCCAGTGGCCTTGCGCGTGCGCCTGCTCGGCAAGGCGCCGGCGCGCCGGATCGGCGAGCTTCGAGCCCAGGACGAAGAAGCTCGCCGCGACCTTCGCCCGCTTCAGGACTTCCAGCACCTCCTCGGTGACGCCGGGCTCGGGCCCGTTGTCGAAGCTGAGCGTGACCTCAGGCGGGGACACGCGTCATGCTAAGCGCCTTTGGCGCGCGTCATGAATACGAGCCGCTCGAAGAGGTGCACGTCCTGCTCGTTCTTGAGCAGCGCGCCGTGCAGCGGCGGGATGATCGTCTTGCGGTCCTTGGAGCGCAGCGCCTCGGGCGGGATGTCCTCGGCGAGCAGCAGCTTCAGCCAGTCGAGCAGCTCCGAGGTCGAGGGCTTCTTCTTCAGCCCGGGCACCTCGCGCACCTCGAAGAACACCTCCATCGCCTCGCGCAGCAGCGACTTCTTGAGGTGGGGGAAGTGCACCGAGACGATCTTCTCCATCGTCTCCTTGTCGGGGAAGCGGATGTAGTGGAAAAAGCAGCGCCGCAGGAACGCGTCCGGCAGCTCCTTCTCGTTGTTCGAGGTAATGAAGACGATCGGGCGGTGCCTTGCCTTGATGAGCTCGCGCGTCTCGTAGACGTAGAACTCCATGCGGTCAAGCTCGCGCAGCAGATCGTTCGGGAACTCGATATCCGCCTTGTCGACCTCGTCGATGAGGAGCACTACCGGCGTGTCGCCGGTGAACGCCTGCCACAGCATCCCCTTGACGATGTAGTTGTGGATGTCGTGCACGCGCGCATCGCCGAGCTGCGAGTCGCGCAGCCGGCTCACCGCGTCGTACTCGTACAGGCCCTGCTGCGCCTTGGTGGTCGACTTGATGTGCCACTCGAGAAGCGGCACGCCGAGCGCGCGCGCCACCTCGACGGCGAGCATCGTCTTTCCGGTGCCGGGCTCGCCCTTGACGAGCAGCGGCCGCTGCAGCGTGATCGCCGCGTTGACGGCGAGCGTCAGATCATCGGTCGAGACGTAGGACGGCGATCCCTTGAAGCGCATGCGGCCGATTCTAGCAAGGCGCCGCGCCTCGGCATTTGTCCGCCGAGCAGGAGAAGATCTGGAGTTGGCGGGTTTTTTGGCTACAATTCGCGGGTCTTAACAATCTCCCAAGACGACAAGCATGCTCGGGTTCATTCTCAGGGTTGTACCTGCGGCCGTTCTTGCCGCTGCGCTCGCCGCCGGCGCGCACGGGCAGGACAAGCAGGCGCCTGCCGCCGCGAAGGGCGGGCAGGGACTCGACAACGCGCTCGCGATGTGCACCGGCTGCCACGGCATCCCCGGCTACAAGACGGCGTTCCCGGTGGTCTACCACGTGCCGAAGATCGCCGGCCAGCAGCCCGCCTACATCATCAACGCACTGAAGGCGTACAAGTCCGGCGAGCGCTCGCATCCCTCGATGCGCGGCATCGCCGCGAGCCTGAGCGAGGAGGACATGAAGCAGCTCGCCGAGTATTACGGGGGCGCGAAATGAGGGCGATTCTCGTGGTGCTGCTCGCTTTCGGCGTTTCCACTTCCATCCACGCCAAAGGTAATGCGGAAGCCGGCAAGGCAAAAGCCGCGCAGGTTTGCGCCGCGTGCCACGGCCCCGACGGCAACAAGCCTTCTGATCCCACCCAGCCGATACTTGCCGGTCAGTATTACGACTATCTGGTGCGCGCGCTGACTGACTACAAGGTCGGCCGGCGCAACAACGCGATCATGAAGGGCTTCGCCGGTCAGCTCTCGAAGCAGGACATCGAGGACCTCGCGGCCTGGTTCTCGAGCCAGAAGTCCAAGCTGCACGACCAGCGCTGAATCGGGGTCAGGGTCACAATTCGCTGACGCAATTCGGGGTCAG
>DATADT010000435.1:0-3282 GCA_036258355.1 Burkholderiales bacterium | reverse complement strand
AAAAGGTCGAGCGTCTGGGCCACCGCGGTCTGCGGGTTGACGCTGCGGTAGGCGAGCCAGGCGAAGAACACTCCCATGCCCATGAGCGTGAACGCGGTGGGAAAGCCGAGCATGATCGCCACCACGATCAGCGCCAGCATGAGAAGGCCGAGGACGCCGAGATCGGCGCGGGTAAGGTGCGCGTCCATCAGATGCGACCACGGCGTGAGCACCAGCACCGGGGTCACGATCAGCGCCATGATCGAGAACCCGAACCAAAGCTCCTTGCGTATCTTCACTGCTTCTTTTCTTTCGTGACGTAGGCGTCGAGCTTCTCGATGTCCTCGTCCTTGACGCCGACCTCCTGCTTCAGTTTCTCGACGTCGACCTCCTCGACGTCCTGCTCGCGCGAGGGCCAGTACCCCTGCCTCAGGCAGATCACGCAGCGAATGATCTCGACGATGCCCTGGACGAGGAGAATGGCGCCGGCGAGCGGGATGATGGTCTTGAACGGATAGATCGGCGGCCCGCCGGCGGTGACATTCGAATGCTCGTTGATGCGCCAGGAGTCCGCCGCGTAGTAGTAGCCGGCGTAGGTGAGCGCGATCACGCCGGGAATGAAGAACACGACGTACAGGACGAGGTCGATGGTCGCCTGGGTGCGCGGGTGGAAAAACCCGTAGAGCACGTCGCCGCGCACGTGCCCGTTCTTGGCGAGCGTGTAGGCCCCCGCCATCATGAACATCGAGCCGTACAGCATCGCCATGGCGTCGAACGCCCACGCGTGCGGGTCGTCGAGCGCGTAGCGCGAGAACACTTCCCAGGTGACGAGGAGCGTCAGGCCGACGATGAACCACGAAAAGGCGTGGCCCACGAAGGTGCTAACCTTGTCGATGAAAAGAAGCGTCTTCTGCATCGAAAGAAAAAGCCACCCGGCTTGCGCCGGGTGGCCCCTTAGCTGCTCAAGGCATCAGGCCTTCTTCGGTGCTGCTGCAGGCTTCTTGCCGAAGTAGTGGTTATACGCCATGCGCGCGTTCACCTGCGTATCGAGGTACCAGCGCACCGCGCGCGCGGCGAACTCGCGCTGCGACTTCTCGATCTCGATCCACATCGCGTTGTCCGAGCGCTTCTTGGCCGCGGCGTCGTAGGTCTCGAGCTGGCGCGCGAGCACCGAGTCGGGCGTCTTGTAGAAGCGCACCTTGTCCTTGGTCTGCAGCTCGACGTAGTCCTTGGAGTAGCGGTCGACCGCCTTCCACGACATGTCGGAGGAGGCGGCTTCCACCGCGTTCTCGATGATCGCCTTGATCTTCGCCGGCAGGGCGTCGAACTTCGGCTTGTTGAACATGATCTCGAACTGCTCGGCGTTCTGGTGGTAGCTCTGCAGCATGCACACCTTGGAAACGTCGGCGAAGCCGAGGATCCGGTCACTGGTGGCGTTGTTGAACTCGGCCGCATCCAGCAGGCCGCGGTCCATGGCCGGCACGATCTCGCCGCCGGGCAGCGCGTTCACCGCCGCGCCGAGGCCGGTAAACACGTCAATCGACACGCCGACGGTGCGGAACTTGAGGCCCTTGAAGTCTTCGACCTTGGTAATCGGCTTCTTGAACCAGCCGAGCGGCTGGGTCGGCATCGGGCCGTAGGGGAACGACACCACGTTCGCGCCGATCGAGGCATAGAGCTTGTTCAGCAGATCCTTGCCGCCGCCGTATTTGTGCCAGGCGAGGAGCTGGTTCGCGTCCATGCCGAACCCCGGGCCCGAGCCCCAGAGCGCGAGCGCGTTCTGCTTGCCGTAGTGGTACACGAGAACGCCGTGGCCGCCGTCGAGCGTGCCCTTGGTCACCGCGTCGAGCAGGCCGAACGCCGGCACCACCGCGCCGGCGGGCAGCACCTCGATCCTGAGGTCGCCGCCGGTCATGTCGTTCACCTTCTTCGCGAAGTCGTTCGCATACTCGTGGAAGATGTCCTTCGCCGGCCAGGTGCTCTGCCAGCGCATCGAGATCGGCCCCTGGGCCTTCACGATCATCGGGAAGCCCAGCGCTGCGGCACCGGTTGTTGCGGCGGCAGCACCGCGCAGGAACTTACGGCGGGTTACGCTCATTGGTTGTCTCCTCCTCAGTAAGCTGTGGACTAAGCGGGTGAACGGGGGATTCTAGAACAGTCAGCGGTCAGGGTGTATCCCGCACTGCACGATGCCAGCTTTTGCCCGCGCTTGTCCGTGGGATGCCAGCCGAGCACCGCCAGCATGACGAGGAAGCCGACGACGTACGCAAGCGCGACGTGCCAGCCGTGCCTGAGCCAGCGTCCGACCGATTTCGCCTCGGGATACATGTTCGACATCGCGACCCCCGCCGAGGAGCCAAACCAGATCATCGAGCCGCCGTAGCCTACGGCGTACGCGAGCATCCCCCAGTCGTAGCCGCCCTGCCGCAGCGCAAGCGCGGTGAGCGGGATATTGTCGAACACGGCCGAGATGAAGCCCAGGCCGAAGGTGGTCTGCCACGACGCGGGGGGGAGCTTCTCGACCGGCATGAGCGAGGCGCAGGTGACCAGCGCGAGGAGAAACATCGAGCCCTTGAACGCCTCGGGGAGCAAGCCCCAGTCCGGCCGGCGTAGCGGCGCGGTCGCGAAAATCGCGACCCAGACCGCCACGCCGATGATCGGGAAATGGCCGAGCAGGAAGGGAAAGCGGAGGTTGGCGAGCACGTTGGCGCCTATCGCGGCGACGAGAATCGCGCCGACGATCCCGATGCGCAACCAGTCGACCCGGTGCGCCACCTTTGCGTCCTTGATGATCGGCGCGTAGCGCTGCTGCTGGATCGCGGCCGGGATTGCGCAAACCACCAGAGCCACGCCCGCAGCCACATAGGCGTCGAGCACCGCGAGCGGGCTCACGCCATCGACCCACATCATGGTGGTCGTGGTGTCGCCCACGACGCTGCCGGCGCCGCCGGCGTTGGAGCAGGCCACGATGGCCGCCAGATAGCCGATGTGCACCTTCTTGCGGAACACGCCGGCCGCCATGGTCCCGCCGATGAGCGCTGCGGCGATGTTGTCGAGGAACGAGGACAGCACGAATACGATCACGAGCAGCATGAAGCCGCCCTTCCAGTCGTCGGGCAGGAAGCGGGGCAGCACTTCGGGCACCTTGCTGCGCTCGAAGTGGTTCGAAAGCAGCGCGAAGCCGAGCAGCAGCCCGAGCAGGTTGGCGAGGATGACCCACTCGTGCGCCATGTGCAGCGCGAATCCGCCGATCCCGGGCCCGGGCTTGAAGCCGGTGAAGCTCAGCTTGTACAGCACGATCGC
>DATADT010000434.1:0-1928 GCA_036258355.1 Burkholderiales bacterium | reverse complement strand
GGTACCGATGGTTCTTGAAAACACATCGGCCACGTCGGCGCGCAGCTTGTGCACAGCCGGCACCACGATGTGGCTCGGCGGCTCGTCGTCGAGCTGCTGGATGCGCTCGCCCAGGTCGGTCTCGACGATCTCGATGCCGCGCGCTTCCAGGAACGGCCGCATCTCGCATTCGTCCGTGAGCATGGATTTGCTCTTCACCAGGACGCGCGCGCCGTGGCTTTCCAGAAGGTCAAAAACAATCTGGTTATGCTCCGCGGCATCGCGCGCCCAGTGCACGCGCATGCCGTTGGCGATCGCGTTGCGCTCGAACTGCTCGAGGTACTCGGCGAGGTGCGAGAGCGTGTGCTCCTTGATCGCCGAGGCGAGATTTCGCAGCTCTTCCCATTCGGGAATCGCGTGGGCCTCGCGGTCGCGCTTCTGCCTCAGGTCCCAGAGGCGCTTGTCATGAAATTCCGCATGAGTGGTGGATTTCAGAAAAACCGAGGAAGCCTCGGCATGGTCGACGCGCTTCATGCGCGCGCTCCATTGAGGACCTGCGCGATATGGATGAATTTCAGGCCCAGGCCGAGGCGCTCGGCGCAGCCCTTCTGGTGCATCATGCACGAGGGGTCCGGCGTAACGATGTACTTGGCGCCGGCGGCGAGGTGGTCGTTCACCTTGTCGTAGCCCATGCGCGCCGACACCGGCTCCTCGGTGACCGAGAACGTGCCGCCGAAGCCGCAGCACTCGTCGGGGCGCGCCGGCTTGACGATCTGTACTCCCTTGACCTTCGAAAGCAGGGCGAGCGGCTTCGAGAACGCCGGCCCGGCGATCTCGCTGGTGCTGGCGAGGCCGAGGCCGCGCAGGCCGGCGCAGCCGATGTGCAGTCCGACCTTGTGCGGGAACTTGGCTCATGGAAACTCGCGCACTTTCAGCACGTCGTGCAGGAATTCCGTCAGCTCGAACGTTTTGGGGTGGAGCTTTGCCTTCTCGCGCACGTGATGCGTGCAGCTTCCGGAAGGCGTGACGACGTAGTCGAACTTGGCGAAGTTCTTGACGAACAGGCGCTCCACCGGCGCGGCATCGTCGTGGCAGCCGCTGTTCGCCATCGGCTGGCCGCAACAGGTCTGGTCGAGGGGATAGCGCACGTCGACGCCCAGCCGCTCGAGCAGCTCGAGCGTCGCGATGCCGATCTCAGGGAAGAAGGCGTCGACGTAGCACGGGATGAAGAGGCCGACCTTCATCCCGTTCTGCCGAGTAGCCTACTGCGCGTACGCCTGGAGGATCGGATTCCAGCGCTTCACTTCGTTCTCGACGAGCTTCTGCAGCGCCTCCGGAGAACGCCCGGCCTTATCGGGTATCACGCTGCCGAGGTCGAGGAGGCGCTTGCGCGTTGCCGCATCGTCGAGCGCGGCGACCAGCGTCGAGTTCAGCTTGGCGGCCACGTCCTTCGGCATGCCTTTGGGCCCGAACAGCGCGTTCCAGGCGCTCACCTGGTACTCGGGCAGGCCCGCTTCCTTGGTCGTCGGCACGTCGGGCAACGCGGGCGAACGCTCGGCGGTGGCGATGGCGTAGGCCCTGATGCTGCCGCCCTTGACCTGCTCGACCAGGTTGACGATCTGGTCGCACATGTAGTCCACCTGCCCGCCGACGAGGTCGTTGAGGGCCGGGCCGGTGCCGCGGTACGCGGCGACGATGCTCTTCGCGCCGAGCTGCGAAGTGAGGAGCGTGCAGGTGGTGAACGACACCGACCCCACGCCGGCGTGCGCCTGCTTCACCTTGGCGGCGGGGTCCTTCACCTTGGCGATGAATTCCTTCAGGTTCGCGGCGGGAAAGTCCTTGCGCGCCACGATGAGGATCGGCGTGCCGGCGACGAGGCCAAGCGGCGTGAAGTCCTTCGCCGGGTCGTACTTGAGGTTCTTGTACAGCGCGGGCGCCGCGCCGTGCGT
>DATADT010000433.1:0-3085 GCA_036258355.1 Burkholderiales bacterium | reverse complement strand
CCGCGGCGGGCGTTTCGTCGGCGGCTTCGGCGGCGAGCAGTTCGCCGCGCCGGATGCCGTGGGAAGGCTGCGGGCAGTGCGAAAACTCGAGAAAGCTGAAGAACTTGTCGTCCTGGGCGCTGCGGATCCGCTGAACCTCGTCGGCATCCTGACGCCCGAGGTGCGCGTGGCGGCGATCCACCGCAACCGCATCCTGTTCCGCGACGGCCTGCCGATCGCCGCAGTGGAGGGCGGGCAGTTGCGCCGACTCGCAGACTGCGATCTTGATGATTCGAGATTGAGAACCTTGCTGGCGCGCCGTTCCCTGCGCCATCCGCCGGCCCTCCGTATCCGCACGGCGACGCCGCGCGAGACGAGCCGGCTCGAGCGCGCGCGCGACCGCATGCGCAACTTCCCCTGGAGCCAGATCCGGCGCTAGCACATTTCGGCTGTAATAGACCGCGGCCGGTCCGAAACGCACGAGCAACGCGCGCGCTCGAGACTGGCGGCGTGAAAAAAGTTCTGCCCTATGTTCTCGTCGAGGCGCTGATGCCGGGAGGCACGCTGATCGCGCTCGGCATGTGGCTCTACCAGAACAGGGGACGCTTGCCGAAATGGCGCGGTTTCAAGAGCGCTAACTCCGACGCCCCGTCGCCGAGCGCGACGTGAACAACTTCGGGCGTCGCCGGCGCAAGGCTTACAGCGGCCGGTAGTGCGGCAGCCTCGCAGGCGTTACAAGCTCGTAATCGCGGTAGCCTAGCGGCGTGAAGCTGCTACTCTTGGGATTCGCGGCGATCCTCGCCGTGCCTGCGCCGCCGTGAGCTTCCGTTACTTCGATCCCGCCAAGCCGCACCGCGGCGCCGACGGCTTTCGCAACAACTATCCACATGCCGAGAAAGGCGGGTACTGGCGCTGGAAGTGGGATCAGCTGCGAGACGGCCTGCCGGTCAATCCCGAGGACGGCTACCGCTTCGAAACTGCCAGATCCGACCTCGTGGCCAATCCGTCGGTCACGTGGGTCGGCCACGCGACCGTGCTGCTGCGCGTAGGCGGGCTCAGCGTGCTGACGGACCCGCATTTCTCGGAGCGCGCTTCGCCGATCAGCTTTGCCGGGCCGAAGCGCGTCGTGCCGCCGGTGCCGGCGCTCGACGAGCTGCCGCACATCAATGCGGTGGTGGTCTCGCACAACCATTACGATCACCTCGACCACGAAAGCGTCCGGCGGCTCGCCGACCAGGACGGCGGCTCGCCGCGGTTTTTCGTACCGCTCGGCCTGAAGGACTGGTTCGCGCGCCGCGGTATCGAGGACGTCGTGGAGCTCGATTGGTGGGAGTCGATCGATTTTCGCGGTCTCAAGATCGACTTCGTGCCTGTCCAGCACTGGTCGAAGCGCACGCTGAGCGACGAGAACCAGACCCTCTGGGGCGGGTGGGTGATCCGGCACCCGGAACTCTCTTTCTTCTTCGCTGGGGATACCGGCTATTCGAAGGACTTCGCCGACATCCGCGCGAGGTTCGGCGGCTTTGACCTTGCGGCTATCCCGATCGGGGCCTACGCGCCGCGCTGGTTCATGCAGATCATGCACCTCGACCCAGCGGAAGCGGTGCAAGTGCATCGCGACGTGAATGCGCGCCGCTCGCTCGCCATCCACTGGGGCACGTTCGCCAACCTCACCGACGAGAGCCTGTACGAGCCGCCGCTCAGGCTCGCCGAAGAGCGCCAGAGGGCGGGCCTCGCCGACGACGAGTTCCTCGTTTTGCGGCACGGCGAGACGCACGTTTTGCGGTGACCAAGTCGAGCAAGGCCTGGCTGCGCCGGCACGTCACTGATCCGTACGTCAAGAAGGCGCGCGCCGAGGGCTACCGCTCCCGGGCTGCGTTCAAGCTTCTAGAGCTCGACTTCCGGGAGAAGCTTTTTCGCCCCGGTCAAACCATCGTCGACCTCGGCGCCGCGCCGGGCGGCTGGTCGCAGGTCGCGGCCGCGAAGGTGAAGCCGGGCGGGCGCGTAATCGCCATTGACGTTCTGGACATTGCCCCCATCTTCGGAGTAACCGTCCACAAGGGGGATTTCCGCCAGATTGCCCTCGAAACGCAGGCCGACGTGGTGCTCTCCGATCTCTCGCCCAACTTGTCGGGCATTCCCAACGTGGACCAAGCGCGCTCGTTCGAGCTCGCCGAAGGCGCGGTCGAGCTTTGCCGCAAGATGTTGAAGCCGGACGGTGTTTTCGTGATCAAAGCGTTTCATGGCGAGGCGTTCGACGCGCTCATGAAGCGCCTGAAGGCGGCCTTCGCTAAGGTGAAAGTTGTAAAACCCTCCGCATCGCGGGGTGAATCGGCGGAGACTTACGTAGTAGCACGTGGGGTGCGCGCCCTGTAAGATGGATTTTTGGCTTAAGGAGCCACGCGTTGAATAACATGTTGAAGAACTTGGTCATCTGGCTCGTGATCGGGCTGGTGCTGATGACCGTGTTCAACCAGTTCAACACCCGCCAGTCGGCCCAGGCGCCGATGGAGTATTCCCAGTTTCTCGAGGAAGTGAAGGCGGGCCGCATCTCGAAAGTCACCATCGAAGGCCGCCAGCTCAAGGCGACCACCAGCGAAGGCAAGCGCGTCACCAGCTACTCGCCGGGCGACATCTGGCTGGTGAGCGACCTCCTGAAGTACGGCGTGAAGATCGAAGCGAAGCCCGAAGAAGAGCCGTCGCTCCTCATGAACATCTTCGTGTCCTGGTTCCCGATGCTGCTCCTCATCGGGGTGTGGATCTTCTTCATGCGCCAGATGCAGGGCGGCGGCCGCGGCGGCGCGTTCTCGTTCGGCAAGTCGCGCGCGCGCATGCTTGACGAATCCACGAACACTGTCACCTTCGCCGACGTCGCGGGCTGCGAGGAAGCTAAGGAGGAAGTCTCCGAGCTCGTCGACTTCCTGCGCGACCCGTCCAAGTTCCAGAAGCTCGGCGGCCGCATTCCGCGCGGCGTGCTGATGGTCGGCAACCCGGGCACCGGCAAGACGCTTCTCGCGCGCGCGATCGCGGGCGAGGCCAAGGTTCCGTTCTTCTCGATCTCGGGCTCCGACTTCGTCGAGATGTTCGTCGGCGTGGGCGCGGCGCG
>DATADT010000432.1:0-3974 GCA_036258355.1 Burkholderiales bacterium | reverse complement strand
ACCACCTTCACGGCGCAATACTTGAACTCGGGAATCTTGCCGAACGGATCGAGCACCGGGTTGGTGAGCAGGTTCGCCGCCGCCTCGTAGTAGCAGAACGGGATGAACACCGCGCCGCGCGGCGTGCCGGCGTCCGCGCGCGCGTAGAGCGAAATCCTGCCGCGCCGGGATTTGACGGTGAGCACTTCTCCAGGCTTTACCTTGATCTTTTCGAGATCGAGCGGATGCAGCGAAGCCACGGGCTCCGGCTCGATCGCGTCGAGCGCGCCCGAGCGGCGCGTCATCGCGCCGGTGTGCCAGTGCTCGAGCTGGCGGCCGGTGATCAGCACCATCGGGTACTCGGCATCGGGCCGCTCGGCCGCCGGGATAAGGTCGGCCGGGACGAACTTGCCGCGCCCGGTCGCGGTCGGGAAATGCGTCTGGAACACGACCGGCTGCCCGGGGTCGCCCTCGTTCTCGCACGGATACGTCACCGACGAGTCGCGCTCAAGCCGCTCCCAGGTGATGCCCTTGATCGAGTCCATGCAGTCGCGCATCTCGTCGAACACCTCTCTGGGGTGTTCATAATTCCAGTCCAATCCCACGCGACGCGCGATCTGCACGATGATCCAGAGATCTTCCCGCGCCTCGCCCGGCGGCTGGAGCGCCTTGCGGCCGAGCTGCACCATGCGATCGGTGTTGGTGACCGTGCCGTCCTTCTCCGGCCACGCGGTCGCCGGCAGCACCACGTCGGCGAGGTACGCCGTCTCGGTGAGGAAAATATCCTGCACCACGAGATGCTCGAGCTTCGCCATCGCGGCGCGCGCGTGCTCGAGGTCCGGATCCGACATCGCGGGGTTCTCGCCCATGATGTACATGCCGCGGATCTTTCCGTCGTAGGCCGCGTTCATGATCTCCACTACGGTGAGGCCGGGCTTCGGATCGAGCGCCGTGGTCCAGAACTTCTCGAAGCGCTTTTGCGCCTCGGGAGTCGAGACGCGCTGGTAGTCCGGGTACATCATCGGGATGAGACCCGAGTCGGAAGCGCCCTGCACGTTGTTCTGGCCGCGCAGCGGATGCAGGCCTGTTCCAGGACGGCCCACCTGCCCCGTCATGAGCGTGAGGGCGATCAGGCAGCGCGCGTTGTCGGTGCCGTGGATGTGCTGCGAGATCCCCATGCCCCACAGGATCATCGATGCCTTGGCGGTGGCGAAAGCGCGCGCCACCTCGCGGATCGTCTCGGCCGGGATGCCGCAGATCGGCGCCATCTTCTCGGGCGAAAAGTTGTTGGCGTTTTGTCTCAGCGCTTCGAACCCGGAAGTTCTGTCTCTGACGAAATCCTTGTTTACGAGGTTCTCGTCGATGATCGTATGAATCATCGCGTTGAGGAGCGCCACGTCGGTGTCGGGCTTGAACTGCAGGAAGCGCCAGGCGTGCCGCGAAAGCTCGCCGCGCCGCGGGTCGGCGTATACCAGCTTCACCCCGCGCTTGGCCGCGTTCTTCATCCAGGTCGCCGCCACGGGGTGATTCGAGGTCGGGTTGGCGCCGATGAGGAAGACGAGCTCGGCGTTTGCCACATCGTTCACCTGGTTCGACACGGCGCCCGAGCCGATGCCCTCGAGCAACGCCGCCACCGACGAGGCGTGGCACAGGCGCGTGCAATGGTCGACGTTATTGGTGCCGAACCCGGTGCGCACGAGCTTCTGGAAGAGGTACGCCTCCTCGTTCGAGCCCTTGGCCGAGCCGAAGCCCGCGAGCGCATACCGGTCTTTTTCCCGAATGGCCTTCAGGCCGTCGGCTGCAAGACCGAGGGCTTCTTCCCACGTCGCTTCACGGAAGACCTCTGACCAGTTCCCTGGGTCGACGACGAAGTCGGCGGACTTTCCGACGCCCGGTCTTCTGATCAGCGGCTTCGTCAGCCGGTGCGGGTGATGCACGTAGTCGAAGCCGTAGCGGCCTTTCACGCACAGCCGGTTGCGGTTCGCCGGGCCGTCCTTGCCGTTCACGAAGATGATCTTGTTCTGCTTGACATGGTAGGTAAGCAGGCACCCAACCCCGCAGAACGGACACACCGAGTCGACCGTCTTGTCGGCCTTCTGCAGGCCGACGCCGCGCGCCGGCATGAGCGCGCCGGTGGGGCACGCCTGCACGCACTCGCCGCAAGCGACGCAAGTGGACTCGCCCATCGGGTCGTCGAAGTCGAACACGATCTTCGAGTGCTCGCCGCGGCCCGCGTAGCCGATGACGTCGTTCACCTGCACCTCGCGGCAGGCGCGTACGCAACGCGTGCACTGGATGCACGCGTCGAGGTTCACCGCGATCGCTGGGTGGGACAGGTCGGACTCGGGTTGCTCCCTCCGGGGAAAACGGGTCTTCTTGACACCCAGCTTGCCCGCCCATTGCCCGAGCTTGTTGTCGAGCGTGTATTCCTGCTCCGGCATGTCCGAGAGCAGGAGCTCGAGCACCATCTTCTGCGACGTAAGGGCGCGCGGTGAATTGGTAGTGACCTCCATGCCCTGAGTCGGGAAGCGGCAGCACGAGGGTGCGAGCACGCGCTCGCCCTTGATCTCGACCACGCAGGCGCGGCAGTTGCCGTCCGAGCGCTGGTTGCCGCCGTGGCAGAGATGCGGGATGTCGACGCCGTGCTTCTTCGCAGTAGCGATGATCGGCTCGTCGGGACGGCCGACCACGGTCTCGCCGTTCAGCTTGAACTCGATCGGCATCATCGCGAGTTGCGAGTCCTTGATTCTTTCCATCACTGCACCTCGTGCGGAAAATATTTCATGACACTAAGGGCGGGGTTCGGCGCCGCCTGCCCCAGGCCGCAGATCGAAGCGTCCATCATTGCCTGTGAGAGCTCGTTAAGGAGCGGCTGGTTCCATTTCTCCTCTTGCATGAGCTCCACGGCCTTGCCGGTCCCGACGCGGCAGGGCGTGCACTTGCCGCACGATTCGTCGTGGAAGAACTTCATCAGGTTGACCGCCGCCTTGGCTGCCTTGTCCTGGTGGGACAGGACGACGATGGCCGCGGAACCGATGAAGCAGCCGTGCGGCTGCAGCGTATCGAAGTCGAGCGGGAGGTCGGCCTTGGACGCGGGCAGGATGCCTCCGGAGGCCCCTCCGGGCAGGTAACCGTAGAGCTCGTGCCCGTCGAGCATCCCGCCGCAAAACTCATTTACCAATTGAAGTAACGTGATACCAGCCGGAGCCAGGTGGACGCCCGGTTTCTTCACCCGCCCGGACACCGAGAACGAGCGCAGCCCCTTGCGGCCGTTGCGCCCTTGCTCGGCGAACCATTGCGCACCCTTCTCGACGATCTCGCGCACCCAGTAGACCGTTTCCATGTTGTGCTCGAGCGTCGGGCGGCCGAAAAGGCCCACCTGAGCCACGTACGGCGGCCGCAGGCGCGGCATGCCGCGCTTGCCCTCGATGGACTCGATCATCGCGGACTCCTCCCCGCAGATGTAGGCGCCCGCGCCTCGTCGCAGGTGGATCGGAGGCAGCGCACACGGCGCTTCCTTTTTCAACCGCGAAAGCTCGCTTTCAAGGATCTGTCGGCACCCGGCGTACTCGTCGCGCAGGTAGATCCAGATCTCGCTCACGCCGGCGCACCAGGCGGCGACCAGCATCCCCTCCAGGAAGCGGTGCGGGTCGCGCTCCAGGTACCAGCGGTCCTTGAACGTGCCCGGCTCGCCCTCGTCGGCGTTGGCGCACAGGTAGTGCGGCTGGCCGTCGTTGAGGTTGATGACCCCCCACTTGCGCCCGGCCGAGAAGTTGGCGCCGCCGCGCCCCTGGATGCCCGACGCGGTGACGGTGTCGGTCACCTGCTTGGGCGTCATGGTGCGGATCGCCTTCTCGATCGCCTGGTAGCCGCCGCGCGCCTTGTACTCGGCGAGCAGGTGCGAGGTGGGCGTCACCTCGAAGGTCATGAGCAGGCGGGCGGGTGCGTTCATTCGGCCGCCCGATCCCGGCGGTTCGCCTCGATGAGGGCGTCGA
>DATADT010000431.1:0-1548 GCA_036258355.1 Burkholderiales bacterium | reverse complement strand
GAAGCGCTCGAGTGGCTGTCCGAGTTCGCCAAGGGGGAAGGCTTCACGGTGTCGCAGGCCGATTCGCTGCGCGCCGGCCGCATCCACTTGTCGCGGCTGCAGCCCGACGTGCTGCTTACCGATCTGCAGCTTCCCGACGGCAAGGGAATCGAGCTCGTCAACGACCTCGAGAGCCGCGAGTCGACCGAGGTGGTGCTGATTACCGGCCACGCGAGCGTCGAGAGCGCGGTCGAGGCGCTGCGCCTCGGCGCGAGCGACTACCTGGTGAAGCCCGTCGACATGGAGCGCCTGAAGGCGATCCTGCGCCGCGTGCCGCGCACGGGCGAGCTGCGCGCCGAGATCGGCGAGCTGCGGGACGAGCTGCGCAAGCTCGGCCGCTTTGGCCACATCCTGGGCTCGTCGGTGCCCATGCAGAAGCTCTACGACCAGCTCGGCAGGGTAGCGCCGACCTCCGCGACCGTGCTCCTCATCGGCGAGAGCGGCACCGGCAAGGAGCTCGCCGCCCAGACGATCCACGATCTCAGCCGAAGGAAGAAGGCGCCCTTCCTGCCGCTCAACTGCGGCGCGGTGTCGCCGCAGCTGATCGAGAGCGAGCTCTTCGGCCACGAGAAGGGCTCGTTCACCGGCGCGGACCGCCAGCACAAGGGCTACTTCGAGCGCGCGCACGGCGGCACGCTCTTCCTCGACGAGATCACCGAGATGCCACAGGAGCTTCAGGTGAAGCTCCTGCGGGTGCTGGAAAGCGGCACGTTCACGCGTGTGGGCACGACCACCCCGATCAGCGCCGACGTACGCGTGCTGGGCGCCACGAACCGCAACCCCGAGGCGGCGGTCGCCGACGGCAAGCTGCGCGAGGACCTCTACCACCGGCTCAACGTATTCCCGGTCGCGATGCCGCCGCTGCGCGAGCGCGGCACCGACATCGAGCTCCTCGCCGAGCACTTCCTCGCTGCCCTCAACAAGCAGGAGGGCGCGTCGAAAAAGTTCGCGCCCGCGACCATCGCCGCGCTCTACGCTCACAGCTGGCCCGGCAACGTGCGCGAGCTCAAGAACTACGTGCAGCGCGCCTTCATCCTGGCCGACGACGTGATCGACGCGAACCTCGCCCCGGCGGCGGTCGCGGCTCCGGAGTCGGCGCCGCTGCTCGCGGTGCGCGTCGGCACGACGCTGGAAGAGGTGAACCGAAGGCTCATCGAGGCGACCCTCGCCGAGTGCGGCTCGAAGCGCAAGGCGGCCGACATACTCGGCATCAGCCTGAAAACCCTCTACAACAGGCTCGCCGCCTACAAGGGCGGAGAGTCGACGGTGGAACGCGACGCGGCATAGATATTGCTCCTGCGTTCGGGCACACGTTCACCGGAGGACACCATGGCAGAGACCAACTCCACCCGCGCTCCCGGCGCGGAGGCCGTTCAGCGCGTTGCCGAGACCGCGACCCAGTACGCCGAGCGCTTCGGCGAGCGCGCCGAGGAGTGGCTCGAGATGAAAGACAACTGGGTCGAAGGCGCGCGCGAGTACGTGCGCGAGCACCCGATCGCGGCGCTCGGG
>DATADT010000430.1:0-4962 GCA_036258355.1 Burkholderiales bacterium | reverse complement strand
GTGACGTCGAGCGCGGTGGTCGGTTCGTCGGCGAGGATGAGCGACGGGTTGCAGGCGAGCGCCATCGCGATCATCATGCGCTGGCGCATGCCGCCGCTGAAGTGATGCGGGTACTGCGCGAGCCGGCGTTCCGGATCGGGGATGCCGACCATGCCGAGCAGCTCCACCGCGCGCGCGCGGGCTTGCTCGGGCGTCATGTTCATGTGGATCTCGAGCCCCTCGGTGAGCTGGCGGCCGATGGTGAGCACCGGGTTGAGCGAGGTCATCGGCTCCTGGAACACCATCGCGATCTCGCGCCCACGCACCCGCCGCATCTCGGGCTCGGTGAGCTTGAGCAGATCGCGGCCCTTGTAAAGGATCTCGCCCGATTCGATGCGGCCCGCGGGCTCGGCCACCAGGCGCATGATGCTGAGCGCCGAGACCGACTTGCCGCAGCCCGACTCGCCCACCAGCGCAACGGTTTCGCCTTCGCGGATGTCCCACGAGACTGCGTCGACCGCGCGCACGATCCCGGCCGCGGTCGCAAATGTCGTTGTCAGTTTGCGGACCTCGAGCAGGGGCGCCACGGCCGCTGTCATAACCCCTAGGCTACCGCCTTCGCCTCGTACAGCGCCTCGATCGCGGTAGCCGAGAAACCGAACTCGGCGAGCACTTCGCGGGTGTGCTGGCCGAAGCTCGGCGCGGGCCGCGTTACTTTTCCAGGCGTGCGCGAGAGCTTGATCGGCAATCCAAGCGCGCGGGTGCGGCCGGCGCGCGGGTGCTCGAGCTCGATCACCATCTCGCGTGCGAGCGCGTGCGGGTCGGACGCCACCTCGGCGATCGAATTGATCGGCCCGCAGGGGACGCCGGCTGCCTCAAGCGCTTCGATCAATTCACGCTTCTTCCAGCGACGAAGCTTTGAATCGAGCGATTCGGTGAGCGCCTCGAGGTTTTTCATGCGCTCGGCGTTGCTCGCGAAGCGCGCATCCTGCAGCAGCTCGGGCGCGTTCAGCACGCGCACCAGGCGCTCCCAGTTAGCCTGGTTCGCACCTCCGATGGTGACCCAGCCGTCGGCTGTGCGGAAAGCCTGGTAGGGCGCCGAGAGAATGTGGGCGGAGCCGGTGGGCCCGGGCGGCTCGCCGGTGGCAAAGTAGATCGCCGCCTGCCAGTACATCTGCTGGATGCCGGCTTCGAAAAGCGACGTGTCGACGAGCTGGCCTTCGCCGGTCTTCAGGCGATGGACATACGCGGAGACCACGCCGAGCGCGCCGAGAAGGCCCGCGTTGATGTCGCACACCGGTCCGCCCGACTTCGCCGGCGCGCGGCCCGGCTCGCCGGTGACCGACATGATGCCGGACATTCCCTGGGCGATCAGATCGTAGCCGCCCTTGTCGGAATACGGTCCCGTGCGCCCGTAGCCCGAGATGGAGCAGTAGATGAGCGCAGCATTTACTTTCTTGAGTGTTTCGTATCCCAGGCCGAGCTTCTCCATCGTGCCCTTGCGGTAGTTCTCGGTGAGGACATCGGTGCGCGCGGCCATGCGTTTCAGCGCCTCTTGCGCCGCCGGCAACTTGAGGTTGAGCGCGATGCCGCGCTTGTTGCGGTTCATCGCCATGAACGAAGCTGACTCCCCGCGCACCGAGGGCCGGTCCATGTGCCGCGTGTCGTCGCCGCCGGGGATGCGCTCGACTTTAATGACGTCGGCGCCGAGGTCCGCGAGCATCATGCCGCAGGTCGGGCCGGCCATGATCTGCGCAAGCTCGAGCACCTTCAGGCCGGCGAGCGGGCCCGGCATATTGCGCTACGCGACTTTGCGGGCGGGGGCCTGCGCGCAACCGGCGAGGTAGTCCATGGCCGCCTGCACGCCGTCCTTCTTCACCGGCACGCCGGCGAGCCCGAGGCCCATTTCCACCCCGGCGAGCGTGCCCATCAGCATGAGGTCGTTGAAGTCGCCCAGGTGGCCGATGCGGAACATCTTGCCGCCGAGCTTGGTGAGCCCGGTCCCGAGCGAGAGATCGAAGGCGTCGAGGATCACCTTGCGCACGCGGTCGGCGTCGTGCCCCGCCGGCATGAGCACGCCGGTGAGCGAGGCGGAGTATTCGCGCGGGTCGAGCGCAAAGACTTCGAGCCCCCAGGCGCGCACCGCGCGTCGCGTCGCCTCGGCGTGGCGTTGGTGGCGCGCGAAGACCGCGTCGAGGCCCTCTTCGTCGAGCAGCATCTTGAGCGCTTCGCGCAAGCCATAGAGCAGGTTGGTCGCGGGGGTGTACGGGAAGTAACCGCTCTTTCCGTTGGCGATCATTTCGTCCCAGGCCCAGTAGCTGCGCGCAAGCTTTGCCGACTTGGACGCCGCCAGCGCTTTGGCGGACACGCAGTTGAACGAAAGACCGGGCGGCAGCATCAGGCCCTTCTGCGAGCCGGCGACGGTGACGTCCACACCCCACTCGTCGTGCCGGTAGTCCATCGAGGCGAGCGACGAGATCGTGTCCACCATGAAGAGGGCCGGATGCTTCGCGGCGTCCACGGCTTTCCTGATGTCGGCGACGCGAGAAGTGACGCCGGTCGATGTCTCGTTGTGCACTACGCAAAGCGCCTTCAGCGTCTTCGCGCCGTCAGCGCGTAACCGCTTCTCGATCGCTTCGGGATCCGCGCCGTGGCGCCAGTCGCCCGGCAGGAACTCCACCTCGAGACCGAGCTTCGTCGCCATCTTCTGCCACAGGGTGGCGAAATGGCCGGTCTCGACCATGAGCACGCGATCGCCGGGGGAGAGCGTGTTGACGAGCGCCGCCTCCCAGGCCCCGGTCCCCGAAGCAGGATAAATGACCACCTCGCCCTGTGTGGTCTTGAAGACGCGCTTCATCCCGGCGAGCACCTCCTTGCCGAGGTTGGCGAAGTCGGGCCCGCGGTGGTCGACTGTCGGGAAATCGATCGCGCGCAGCACGCGATCGGGTACGTTGGTCGGTCCGGGGATCTGGAGGAAATGGCGGCCGGCGCGTCGCGTCATTGGGTTATTCTAACCGCGGCCCCCATGAACGCTCCCTTGACGTCGGTCAGTTTTGCGCCCCTCGAGCGCTCGTCTTTCGCCGAGCGGCTGCGCCGGGAGCTGGACGCCGAAATCCTGTTCGACGCCGCGAGCCGCGGCCGCTATTCCACCGACGCCTCGATCTATCAGGTCGAGCCGATCGGCATTGTTGTGCCCCGCAGCGAAGAAGCCGCGCGCGCCGCGATCGCGATTGCGGTCGAAAACGGCGTGCCTATCCTGCCGCGCGGCGCAGGCAGCTCGCAATGCGGCCAGGCGGTCGGCGCGGCCCTCGTCATCGATCACACGAAGTATCTGAACAAGATCATCGAGATCGGGAAATCGCATGCCGTGGTGCAGCCGGGCGTGGTCCTCGACCATTTGAACGCCGCGCTGCGCAAGCACGACCTTTGGTTCCCGGTGGACGTCTCCACCAGCGCGCAGGCGACACTCGGCGGCATGGCGGGCAACAACTCCTGCGGCTCGCGCTCGATCGAGTACGGCAACATGGTGCACAACGTGCTCGCGATAGACGCCGTGACCGCCACCGGCTCCCGCTGGCGGTTCGCCGACCTCAAAAATCCCAGCGGGCCGGCCGACTACCTCCCGTTTATCGAGAAGCTGAAAGCCCTCTACGAGCGGGAAAAGGCAGAGATCGAGTCCCGCTTCCCGAAGGTTTTGCGCAAGGTCGCCGGCTACAACCTCGACCACCTCGGGCCGCCGCACGCGAACGCGGCGCACCTTCTCGTCGGCTCGGAAGGCACGCTTGCCTATTCCGAGCGGCTGCACCTCAAGCTCTCGCCGCTGCCTGCGAAGCGCGCGCTCGGCGTGTGCCACTTCCCGAAGTTCTACACCGCGATGGAGCTCGCGCAGCACATCGTCAAGCTCGCGCCCACCGCGGTGGAGCTCGTCGACCGCACCATGATCGGGCTTGCGCGCGAAAACGCCGCGTTTGAACGCACGGTGAATGCGTTCATCAAGGGGGACCCCGACGCCATCCTGCTCGTCGAGTTCGCCGACGAGCGCGTCGGACGGCTGAAGGATCTGGTGCAGCTCATGGCCGACCTCGGCCATCCCGGCAGCGTCGTCGAGATCACGGACGAGAAGCTGCAGAAGCAGGTATGGGAAGTGCGCAAGGCTGGCCTGAACATCATGATGTCGATGAAAGGCGACGGCAAGCCGGTGTCCTTCATCGAGGACTGCGCGGTACCGCTCGAGCATCTTGCCGAGTACACCGACAGGCTCACGCGGGTGTTCGAGAAGCACGGCACGCGCGGTACCTGGTACGCGCACGCCTCGGTCGGCACCCTGCACGTGCGGCCGGTGCTCGACATGCGCCGCGACGGCGCCGAGAAGATGCGCGCTATCGCCGAGGAAGCCTGCGCGATGGTCAAGGAATACAAGGGCGCCTACTCCGGCGAGCACGGCGATGGCCTGGTGCGCTCCGAATGGATCGTCCCTTTCTTCGGCCCGCGCCTCACCGCGGCGCTCGCCGAAATCAAGTCCTGGCTCGACCCGCGCGGGCTCATGAACCCCGGCAAGATCGTCAACCCGCTGCGCATGGACGACCGGAGCCTGTTTCGCTTCAAGCCTGGCTACGCGACCGCAATCCCGCCGACCGTTCTCGACTGGAGCGAATGGGGCGGCTACGACAAGGCGGTGGAGATGTGCAACAACAACGGCCACTGCCGGAAGTTCGACGCCGGCACGATGTGCCCGTCGTACCGTGCCACGATGGACGAAATCCATCTCACGCGAGGTCGCGCCAATACGCTGCGTCTTGCGCTCTCAAACCAACTGAACTTCGATGAGGCCAAAGAGGCGCTCGATCTATGCGTCTCCTGCAAGGGCTGCAAACGCGAATGCCCCACCGGCGTCGACATGGCTCGCATGAAGATCGAGTTCCTCGCCCACTACAAGGCAAAGCACGGCTGGAGCGCACGCGACAAGGCGATCGGCTACCTGCC
>DATADT010000429.1:0-5096 GCA_036258355.1 Burkholderiales bacterium | reverse complement strand
GCCTTCCGTACCGCCGGCTCGATGATGTCGATTTCCTCGCGCCCGAAATTGCCGCCGTCGCCCGCGTGTGGATTGAGGCCCGCGACGCCGACGCGCGGCGGCTCGAAGCCGGCGGCACGCAGCGCCGCCGTGGTCAGCTTCAGTGCCTCGACGATCCGCTCGACGGACAACGCGGACGACACTTCCTTCAGCGGGATATGCGAAGTGACGCGCGCGTTCCACAGGCCTTCGAGGACGTTGAACTCCGTGGCGAGCCCCTTGAAGCCAAGGACGTTGGAAGTGAAAAGGATCTCGTCGTCGTAGGTCGGCTCGGCCATGCGCATCGCCTGCTTGTTGAACGGCGTGAAGCACACGGCGCCCGCCTTGCCGTCGGGCACCATGCGCAACGCATGCCGGTAGTTGGCGAGCGCCGACTCCCCGCCTGCCTTTGCGGCCACGCCGCGCCGGATGCCGGCGGGATCGGCGTGCTTCAGCTCAACGAACTCCTCAGGGGATGGGGATACGCCGGCCACACGCGCACCTTCGTCGAAGATGCGCCGATCGCCGATCACCACGATGCGCGCCGCTTCGCGGACTTCCTTCAAAGCGACCCCCTTGGCGGTCAGCTCGGGGCTGATGCCTGCGGGATCGCCCATCGCGAGCGCTATCGTCGGTCTGCGTTTGCTGTTCACATTCGTCCTTCAGTTGCCCAGCGCCAGGCGTGGAATCCAGGTGGTGATGGCCGGCACGTACGTAATCAGCAGCAGCGTGATGCCGAGTGGAATATAGAACGGAACGATCGCCCTGAGCACGTCCTTCATCGAGATTTTCGCGATGTCGGCCACGAGGTACAGCGCGAGGCCCATCGGCGGGGTCAGCAGACCGATCATCAGGTTGAACACCACCACCATGCCGAGGTGCACCGGATCGACGCCCGCCGCGATTAGCGGCTTGGCGATGATAGGCGCGATCACGAGGATCGCGGTGGTGCTGTCCAGGAACATGCCGACGAGGAGCAGGAGCAGGTTCACTATGAAAAGCAGCACATACGGATGGGTCGAGATCGACAGCATCGCCGCCGTGAGCTTCTGCGGGACGCCCTCCACCGACAGGATCCAGCCGAAGAGCGCCGCCACCGCGACGATCAGGAGAATCGCGGCCGAAGCGCGGATCGTCTCGTAGGCCGCTGCGAGCAGCCCCCGCCACGTGAGCTCCCGGTAGAAAAGGCTGCTGATGAGAGCGGCGTAGAGCACGGTAACCGCGGCGATCTCGGTGGGCGTGAAGAAGCCGGCGAGCATCCCGGCGATCAGGATTACCGGCGCGGCGATGGCCGGGGCGGCCGGCCAGAAATCGCGCGACAGCTCGTGCCAGGTCGGCCAGCGCTCGGCGCGCGGGAAACCACGCCGCTTGGCGAGCCACCCGGCCATCAGCATGAGCATCGCCGTGCACAGCAGCCCCGGGAGGATGCCGCCGAGCAGAAGCTGGAGCACGGAAGCGCCGGTCACGGTGCCGTAGATGATGAGCGGGATCGAAGGCGGGAAGATCGGGCCGATGATCGCGGAGGAGCTCGTCACCGCGGCCGCGAAAGGCACGTTGAAGCCCTTCGCGCGCATGGCGTCAATCTCGATGCGGCCGATGCCGCCGATGTCGGCGAGCGCAGAGCCCGACATGCCGGAGAAGATCAGGCTGCCGAAGATGTTCACCTGCGCGAGGCCGCCGGGCAGGCGGCCGACCGCGGTGTCCGCGAAGCGGTAGATGTAGCGCGATATTCCGGCGGAGGTCATCAGGCTGCCGACGAAGAGGAACACGGGCACGGCGACGAGCGGGAACGAGTCGAGCGCATACAGCGTGCGCTGCGCCACGAGATCGAGCGGCAGGTCCTTGACGAAGATGTAAGCGAGGCACGGCAGGCCGATCGCCAGTACCACCGGAAAGCCGAGGACGAAGAGGACGACGAAGGCTCCGACGACGAGGAAGCCGTCCATGCCCCGGTCAGGTGAGCACGGTGTGTTTCTCTTCCGGGCGCCGCCCGCGCCAGGTGTGCGCGAGCAGCAGGAGCGCCTCCGCGAGCAACAGGAACGAGCCGACCACGAGCGGCGCGAAGAACAGCCAGAACGGCATCTCGATCACCGGGGTGACGCTGTTCAGGTTGCGCGACACGGTGACGAGCGACGCGGCGAAGAGCACGGCGAAGAAGCCCGCTGCGCCCGCTTCGATCCCGAGCTGCAGGATCCAGCGCGGGCGCGGCGGCAACAGGGCCTGGAATTCCTCCATCCGGATCTGCCCGCCCTCGGCCGATACGTACGAAGCGGCGATGAAAGTGAGGCAGATGAGGAAATACTTCGTCAGCTCCTCGGCCCCGGCCATCGGCAGGTTGAACACGCCGCGCAGGGTGATCTGCAGGAGCGGCGTGAGGGTGAGCGCGGCGAGGAGGACGAGGCTCGTCCCCCTGACCGCCTTTCTCAGCAAATTCACCTTACTTGACGGCGCGGATCTGCTCGATGTACTTGCCCCACTCCGGGAAGTCCTTGTTCACCTGCGCGAGCACCGCTTTGCGGAAGCCCTCGACGTCGAGGCCGTCCTTTTGCTCGACGAAGATCATGCCCCTCGCCTCGAGATCCTTGCGGTACTTGGCGAAGGTCTCGCGGTCCCAGTCGAGCGTCTTCCTGCCGACCTCGATCATCGTGTCCTCCATGATCCTGCGGTCGGGCGCCGGGATCTTCTGGTACACGCCCTCGTTGACGAACACCGAGAGGATCGACTGCATGTGGCCGGTCAGCATGACGTACTTCTGCACTTCATACAGCTTGAGGTTGTAGATGTTCGGCAGCGGGTTTTCCTGCCCGACCACGAGCCCCGTAGCGAGCGCGGTGGCGAGCTCGGACACTTCGACCGGCGTCGCGACCGCGCCCATGCCGGTGAGCATCGAGGACCAGAGCTTGATCGGCACGCCGCGGTATTTCTTGCCTTGCATGTCCTTCACCGAAAGCACCTTTTCCTTCGAGGTCAGGTGGCGCGTGCCCTGGAACAGGCTCGCGACGATGCGCATGCTGCCCTTCTTCACCAGCTCGTCGTTGATCTCGCGCAGCGCGGGCGAGAGCTTGGGATCGGTCGCGCGCATGCTGTGCTCGGGGTCGCGGTACATGAAAGGCGTGTTGAACACCGCGGTGTTCGGAACGATGCGCGCGAGCGAGCCGAAATCGTGGTGCGCGATGGCAATCGCGCCGGAGCGCACCCCGTCCACCATCTCGTTCACGCCGCCGAGCTGGGAATTCGGGAACACCTGGATCTCGACGCGGCCAGCGGTGCGCTCCTTGACGAGCTTCCCGACCTCGTCGGCATAGAGCGTCTGGGGCGCATTGGCGACGCCGACGTGCGCGTAGCGCAGCTTCACCTGCGCCTCGGCAGAGCCCGCCGCCATCACGACTGCCAATGCCAGAAGCTTCGCTGCGGTCTTCATTTCCTCCTCCTTGTTCGTAGAGCTTGAAGATGGCTGCGCTTCTAGTCTAGTGTACAAAAGCATGCTGCGCGCCTGCCTGTTCGACGTCTTCGGCACTGTGGTCGACTGGCGCACCAGCGTGAGCCGCGACCTCGCCGCATTCGCGAAGCAGAAAGGCATCGGCGGAGTTGACTGGCTCGAGTTTGCGGTCGAGTGGCGCAAGCTCTACCAGCCGTCGATGGACGAAGTGCGCTCCGGCCGGCGGCCGTTCACGATCCTCGACGTGCTGCATCGCGAGAGCCTGGACAAGCTCGTCGCGCGCTACGCCATCAAGGGGTTATCGGAAGCCGACCTCGACCACATGAACTGCGCGTGGCACCGCCTCGATCCGTGGCCCGATGCGGCGGAGGGACTGAAGCGGCTGAAAGCGAAATTCATTATCGCGCCCTGCTCCAACGGCAACATCGCGCTCATGGTGAACCTCGCCAAGCGCGCCGGGCTGCCGTGGGATTGCATCCTCGGCGCCGAAACCGCGCGCGCTTACAAGCCGATGCCCGATGCCTATCTGAATTCCTGCCGCCAGCTTGGACTGGCACCCGCATCCGTGATGATGGTCGCCGCGCACAACAACGATCTCAAGGCGGCGAAGGCGCAGGGCCTGAAAACGGCGTTCGTCGCGCGGCCGACCGAGCACGGCCCCGGCCAAACCACCGATCTCGCGCCGGATCCAGCCTCCGTGGACGTTGCCGCCGGGGATTTCGTAGCGCTGGCCGCCAGGCTCGGCGCTTAACGTCGATAAGGCCGCGCGATAATACTGTCCCACTTCGAGGAGGGAAGACATGAAACGACTCCTGTTCGCGAGCCTGCTCGTCGCGGCGCTAAACGCGCCGGTGCAGTCGCAAACCAAGGTGCAGATGCAGTCCGCGTTTCCGCCCAGGGGCACCTTCGCCGACAACCTCGTGTTCTTTGCGGAACGCGTGAAGGTGATGTCGGCGGGTCGCCTGGAGATCGTGCCGATCCCGACCGGCCAGATCGTGCCCGCGTTCGAAGTCCTCGACGCCACCCACAAGAAAGTGATCGACGGGGCACATTCGTCTTCGGCCTACTGGGTGGGCAAGAACCGCGCCGCGGCGCTGTTCGGCGTCACCCCCGGCGGGCCGTTCGGCATGGACGGCTTCGACTACATGGGCTGGCTGTACGACGGCGGCGGGATGGAGATGTACCGGGAGCTTTTCCAGGTCGTGCTCCAGCGCAACGTGGTGCCGATCCCGATGACCTCGGCCGGCCCGCAGGCGCTCGGCTGGTTCAAGCGCCCGGTGAAAAGCTGGGCCGACTTCAAGGGACTGAAGTGCCGCCAGACCGGCATCTCCGCGGAAGTGTTCGTGAAGTCCGGCATGACGACAGTCAACATGGCGGGCGGCGAGATCGTGCCGTCGGCGCAGCGCGGCGTCATCGACTGCGCCGAGTGGGTCGGCCCGAGCGACGACATGCTGATGGGCTTCCACCAGGTGTGGAAGCATTTCTACACGCAGTCGTCGCACGATCTCTCGCTGCTCGAAATCATCATCAACGGCGACGTGTGGAAGGCGCTGTCCCCGGACCTGCAGGCGATCGTGCAGGCCGGCGCAATCGAAGCCACGCTGCGCTCGCAGAACCGGCGCAACCGGCTCGACGCCGA
>DATADT010000428.1:0-1707 GCA_036258355.1 Burkholderiales bacterium | reverse complement strand
GAAGTCGGGCGCGACCACGCGCGCGCCGGAGGCGAGGAACGGCGGGATCATGCGCCGGTAGAGGTAAGACCAGGTCGGCTCGCCGTGCAGGCACAGATACGTCGCTTCGCCGGATCCCTCATCCAGGTAATGCGCGCGCAGGCCTCGCCACTCGAGGTAGTGCGGCGGCCAGGGAAAACCCGGGAGATGGGCGAAACGCGCATCCGGGGTACGCATGCGCGAATTGTAGAATGCCCCGCATGGATTACTCCCAGTACCACGATTTGAAAATCGGCAGGCCGGAAAGCGGCATCCTCGAGATCGTGATGGGCGAGGAAGGCAAGCTCGCGGTCGCCACTGCACGCGCCCACGCCGAAATGGCTCGGATCTGGCTCGACGTCGATCGCGATCCGGAGACGCGCGTCGCGATCCTGCGCGGCGCCGGCAAGGGCTTCTCCGCGGGCGGTGACATGGCGATGGTGGAGGAGACGACGCGCGACTTTGCGGTGCGCGCACGCGTCTGGCGCGAGGCGCGCGATCTCGTCTACAACATGCTCAACTGCTCCAAGATCATCGTGTCGGCGATGCACGGGCCGGCGGTCGGCGCCGGTCTTGCCGCCGGCCTGATGGCCGATATCTCCATCGCGGCGAAGAATGCAAGGTTGATCGACGGCCACACGCGGCTCGGCGTCGCGGCGGGGGACCATGCGGCGATCATCTGGCCGCTGCTCTGCGGCATGGCGAAGGCGAAGTATTACCTGCTCTTGTGCGAGACCGTGAGCGGCGAGGAGGCCGAGCGGATCGGCTTGGTTTCAATGACTTGTCCGGAAGAAAAGCTTCTTGAGACTGCGATGGACGTCGCCCGCAAGCTTGCCGCCGGCGCGCAGACCGCCCTGCGCTGGACCAAGCTCTCGCTCAACAACTGGCTGCGCACGGCGGGGCCGGCGTTCGATGCCTCGCTCGCGCTCGAGATGCTGGGGTTCACCGGCCCCGAAGTGAAGGAGGGCCTCGCTTCGCTTCGCGAGAAGCGAAACCCGAGCTTCCCGCCCGAGCCGAAGGACTTCTAGGACGCGAGCAGGCGCTCGAGGTCCTTGACCAGGGCAGCGGCGTCGGGAACCTGACGGCCGAGCGTCGCCAGCAGCACCCGCACCGGAAGATCCGTGAGCGTTGCCTCGGGGTGATCGCGCAGGTGCGCGACGTTCTGCAGCGCGGGGATGATGCGGCCGCCGCGCACCCCGGCAATCTCGTTTTCCAGCCCGTTGACGATAGCGGCCTGCGCGCGGGCGATGCCGAGCAGCAGCTCGGCGAGTTGTTGCGGCGTCATCGTCGTCTCCCGTCGAAGAGTCGCGCGATGGTAGCATCCGCGCGATGTTCGATTGGCGCCGGCCGACAAACCTCGGACTCAAGGACGGCCTGCTCGCGCCGTGCAGGGCTACGCCGAACTGCGTTTCCTCGCAGGCCGATCCGTCCGACCGCCAGCACTACATCGAGCCGCTCAAGGCGGGCATGGAGGACGTCAGAAAGGCGGTGGAGGCGCTGCCCCGCACGCATATCGTCCTCGCGCACCCGAACTATTTGTATGCGGAATTCCGCAGCCGCCTGCTCGGCTTCGTGGACGACGTGGAGTTCTTTTTCGACGGCGCCGCGGTGCAGGTGCGCTCCGCTTCGCGGCTCGGGCGGCGCGACTTCGGCGTGAACCGCGCGCGCATCGAGCAGCTGCGCAGAATG
>DATADT010000427.1:0-1517 GCA_036258355.1 Burkholderiales bacterium | reverse complement strand
CTGCGCCAGGCGCTCGATACGGTGGGCGCGATACTGGGCCCTCTCGCCGCGATGGGCCTCATGTTCCTGCTCGCGAACGACGTGCGCAGCGTGCTTTGGTGGGCGGTCGTGCCCGCGGTGCTCGCCGTGATCGTTCTCGTGGTCTTCGTGAAGGAACCGCCGGGCGCCATGGCGCCGCTAGAGCGGGTCTCACTGAATTTGTTCACCCGTCTCGGGAAGGCTTGTTGGTTTGTCATTGCGATCGGCGCCGTGCTCACGCTCGCACGCTTCTCGGAGGCGTTCCTTTTACTGCGCGCGCAAAGCCTCGGCCTCGCGCTCGCCATGGTGCCGGTCGTGCTGGTGGTGATGAACGTCGCCTACACCGCGACCGCGTATCCCGCCGGCGTTGCGGCCGATCGCGGCCAGCGCAAGGCGCTGCTCGGGTGGGGCCTGGTCGCGCTCATCGCTTCGGACCTCGTCATTGCATCGACGGCTTCCTGGACTCTTTTCTTCGCCGGCATCGTGCTCTGGGGAGTTCACATGGGCCTGACTCAGGGACTGCTCTCGACCCTCGTCGCCGACGCCGCCCCTGCAGACCTGCGCGGAACCGCGTTCGGCGTCTTCCATCTCGTGTCCGGGATCGCGATGCTCCTCGCGAGCGTGATCGCCGGAATTCTGTGGGACGCCTACGGCGCGGCGTGGACCTTCTACGCCGGCGCCGCGTTCACCGCGCTTGCGTTGCTCGGGCTGCTTGCGGTGCGAAGAAGCTCCTGAAAGCGCCGAGCGTGCGGTCGATGCCGGCCGCGTCGACGTCGAGGTGCGTAACGAGCCGCATCGGTGACCGGGGCAGCACCAGGATTTGCCTGGCTTTCAGGAAATCGCCCAGCTGTTGGGCTTGCTGCGGCGAGACCTTCGCCAGCACCATGTTGGTGTTGAGCTGAACCTCGAGCCCGATCTCCCGCAGACCGCGCGCCAGCTTTTCCGCATTCTCATGATCGGTCCTTAGCCTTTCGACATTGTTCTCGAGCGCGTAGAGGCCCGCGGCGGCGATCACCCCCGCCTGCCGCATGCCGCCGCCGAGGATCTTTCTCGCCCGCCTCGCTTTCTGAATGAATTCCTTCTTGCCGAGAAGCACCGTGCCTGCGGGCGCACCCAGTCCCTTCGAAAGGCACGACGACACCGAGTCGAACCCGGCACACAGGTCCTTCACCTTCATCTTGAGCGCGGTGGCGGCGTTGAAGATCCGCGCGCCGTCGAGGTGAATAGATAGATTCTTCCGCTTCGCTAAATCAACCGCTTTCGCGAGGTATTCCCTACTGAGCACTCTCCCCGTAATCGTGTTCTCGAGCGCGAGCAAGCGAGTCCGCGGAAAATGCGGGTCATCGGGCTTGATCGCCGCCTCGACCTCGCCGAGGTCGAGCGTGCCGTCGGGGCGGTTCAGGATGGCCTGCGGATGGATCGAGCCGAGCACCGAGACGCCGCCCGCCTCGTAGCGGTAGCTGTGGGCTTCCATACCGAGGATCACCTCGTCGCCGCGC